>NZ_JBMFLY010000001.1:0-149399 GCF_049970955.1 Thermogladius sp.
CCAAGCCAGATGCAAACCCAAGAGGGATGCGGGGGAGAAGGGGTGAGGGGATGACTTCAACCACCGTAAACCAATATAAGACCTGAACCCCTTACGCGCTAAAGACGTCTTCCGGCGTAGGTAGCTCCTTCCTCACCTTCTCGAGCAACCTCAGGTAGTACCCGAGGTCTATGTCCTCGGCGCTGACCCTCTCATCGTAGACGGCGAGACCGCTCTTCAGCGCGATTAGCTGGTGCGACGCGCCGTCTCCTTCCAGGACGTACCTGGGCGGCCTCTTGTAGGAGCCTCTCGCGCGCCTAGACCTGGTCATGAGGAGGAGCCTAACGTCGACGTTCTCTAACAGCCTCCTCTCGTAGTCTTTCACGACGTCGTAGGCGGTGCTGAGAGCCTCGGCCATGCTCAAAGGGTCTCTCGCCTCGGCCAACTTACTCAACGCTTCGAGCTCTGCCTGTCTCACGATCTCGGGGGTGTCTCTTCTGACGGCTAGTACACCCTTTATCTTCAAACCCCCCTCGTGGAGTAGCCCGTAGTACCTGTTGGCTACACCCCTGCTACCGTTTAGTTCTCTGGGGAGGTACAGCCACACGTAGTAGGCCTCCACCTTAGTCTTGTAACCCGTAGCCCTCTCTATGGCCGCGGCCAGCTCCGCGCAGCACTCCGCGTCAGCTACGCCACCTATGAACAGGCTGTCTACAATGGCGTGTACTACTTTGTAGCCTCTCCTAGCGACCTCCTCCGAGGCTCTCTTCATTATCTCTCTACTCGTAGCCGTGACAGCTTCGTGCGCCATTATAGAGCCGAACAAGCTGTTCCTGTAGCCTAGGTAGCCGAAGCTAGCGACGAGAAGCCACTTAACAGCGCTCCTCCTTTCATAGTACAGTTCGTCGCCTGTAGCCTTGTAGAGCTGCTCGTAGAGCTCTTTCAGCTCTAGCAGTCTCTCCAGGCTCATGGGCACGACCCCTCTCCTGTCCACGCACACCTCTTTAGCGGCGTAGTCTAGGCTTACTTTGCTACCGCAACCGGGGTCGTTCACAGTCTCGCCCGAGATGTTCAGTTTGGCGATGATAGACGGGTAGAGGCTCTTGAAATCGACCTGGCACACCCCCCAGTAAAGGCCCGGCCTAGGCTTAAAGACCACGCCTCCACGGTCGAGCAGTATCAGGTCTGTTATCCGCCTAAAGGGCTCGGGCCTAGAGTGGTCTCTCCTGACGATGTACTTCAAGTCTCTAGACGCGAGTACCTCGATAGTGGTCAGTAATCTACCTATCGTAACGTTGTTCATGAGGCTTAGCGGCGTGAAAGTCAGCCTTGACCACTCGAAGTACTCGTGGGGGCTGAAAGCGCCTCCTAGAACCCACTTCCCGACGTACTCCTTCACTTCCGGGTACATCGATACGAGCCTGAGATAAACGCTGGGCTCGGTGAACACTAGTAGTGGCCGGTGCTCAGCTATGTAGGCCGCTAGATCCCTCACGCTATAGAACTTAATGGGGGTCTTACCGCCGACTATGTAGGCCCCGTTCCTGACGTCCACGACCATGCTCCTGAGACCCGGGTCTCTCTCGCTAGGTCTCCAAGCTATGGTCAAACCCTTGTCGGCCTTGCAGACCCTGGTTAGAGGTCTAACACCCCCCTTGTACAGGGACTCCACCAGCGGGTGAGGGTACTTGTTGACTGGTCTCAAGCCCCTCTTCTCGGCGGTACTCGTGATCCTTCTCAGCTCGTGCAAGCTCTTGACGGAGAAGACCACTATCTCCTCTCTACTCCTATAGTAGGGTGGTGTAAACCACTCCTCGACCCACGCGTTCTCTACTATACCCTCGTAGACAAGCTCTCTAGATACAGCGTAAGGGTCGGGCGCCTCTATGTAACCGTAGAAGCGCAGGTCGACCGGCAGCTCCCTGACCAGGCCGGAGCCTTCGTCGAATAGCTCTAGGACCACACCTCCACTAGGCGACGGTCTTGCGTCTAGGATCCATAGCCCTCTCTCTTCGCTGTTACACTCACTTACAATGTTTACCTTCATACTCCGCCTTTAACTCCGCTATTACGAGTAGGAGATGGAAAACAAGAGGCTCTAAGGGGTCCACGACGCCCTTGTACGACAATAGGGAGGCCGAATAATCAGCCCTCTCGAGAACCTCCTTGACTGCAGCCCTAGTACAGGGGTCTAGTAGTGGTAGTAGGCTAGACCACCTCTCCAGGTACTTGTCGACGAGCTCCTTGAGAGAAGGGGTTGTCCTACCCAATCAGCTCACCCTCACCCAGTTCAGTAAGCTAACAGTGTCGACGGGGGCTGCCTTCTCCTTGAGTAGCTCGACTCTAAAGAGCCTCCTCAAGCCGGTGGGCTTCGCGGGGTGTTTTACGAGCTCTGCCACCACGCTCCTTCCCAGCCTCTTGACTCTGAGTATAACCTCAACTACGTGGTGGTGCATACTACCGCCCTCCGGCATCCTCGACCCGAACCTCGTCGTTGTGTTAAAGATGAGGACGGTGTTCTCCGCCGATACCCTGTTTATAAGCCCCGATATTTCGGTGGCCTCGTAGTAGGTCGAGGGGTCGTCTCCTAGGAAGTTGTAGGGGTACAGAAGGACGACCGTAGAGTCTCTTACACCTATTAGGCTCTCTAGTATGCGTACGACATCTCTTGTTTTGAAAGCCCTGCTAATACTCACAGCCGTCAGTCTACAGTCGAAGACCCTACAAAACGCCTCTATGAGGTCTGTCCTGATACCTCCGAACTCTAGAGAGACAACTACGTAGACCTGGCCCCGCCTACTCTGTATGGCTATAGACCTGTGAAACAGGTAATCTAGAACATAGGAGTCCCCGTAGAACTCTATACTCCAGTACCTGCCGACCGGGTTCAAGAGGTCGTCTATAGGCTTTAAGCCTGTTATAATCACTTTCGATGACCTCACCATATTAAGCTCTAATAAAGAGGGGTAGAGCTGGCCGAAACTTTCATTCTGTCCTAGGCTAAACGTTATTTCTTAGCGTCCACAATATTAATGGTGGTGGTCTTGTTGGAGGACCTCGTGAGACTTTTCCAGGAGTACTCCGAGGTAGAGAAGAGGTACGCCGAGGAGCTCAAGTCCATAACGAGCAAGTTCAGGCACCCGCTACTCAAGGCCTTGATAGAGAGCGTTGCGCAAGACTCCCTGAAGCACTCGCTGATGTACCAGGCTCTAGCGGAGATAGCAAGGGGTGGGCTACCGTTCTTAACGGAAGAGGAGCTGGAGTATATCAGGGAGGGCATCGCCAAGCATATACAAGCCGAGGCGGAGATGATCGCGAAGGCTAAGAAACTCCTGGAGGAGAGTAAGGAGCCCTACTCTAAGTTGATACTGGCGGCGATACTCGACGACGAGAGGAGGCACCACACACTCCTACTCGATATACACGACAAGGTGGCTGTGAAGGAGAAGTTCGGCGAGGAGGAGTTGTGGGACGCCGTCTGGAAGGACAGCCCGTGGCACGGGACGCCGGGTGGGTGAAGCCTTAACTTAGAGGGGAGTTACACCTGTGTTTTAGTCTATCCAGTCGCCGCCCTCTATCTTACTCGGTATGTACGTATCAGCGAGGAATTTTAGACCCTTGCTAGCCATCGCCTCTATCTCGAGCTTGTTCAGGGTCTTGAAGAATATACAAAGTTCTCTGACCCAGTCCGGAGTTCTAAACCACGGGTAGCCCGTAAGACCCTCCTTCTTTTTGAGCTTAGACCTGAGCTCGGAGCTTTCTACGCACTTGTCGGCGACGTCGTACCCCACGAGCTCCACCGCGCGCTCGATGTCGCGTTGTTTCGCCTTTATAACGTAGTTCCTCCTCTCGCTCTCCGACAAGTAGGGCTTCTTCTTCTTGAGCTTGCCGAAGGCGGTTTTAGTGAACCCGCCTACCTCCTTAACTTCGTCTAGGACCTCGCGGAAGACCTCGTCACCGAAGACGTCCGTCATGGAGACGCCTATAAACCTAGCACTAGGAGTAGCGAGCCTCTCGCTCTCGTAGGAGAGGGTTATAGAACCTATCTTGAAGACGCTGTAGATGTAGAAACCGTAGGGGTCGCTGTCCGTCAACACGTAGACAGGTAATTTTAGCTCCTCGTTGAGCCTCCTAACAAACCTCCTCGTGGCCCTGTCGGGCTGCCCGGCGCTCGTGACTAGTATGGCTCTGTACTTCCGCCAGAACCCGTACCTGTGGAGTTGCTGGAATACGGCGTCCTTCTCGACTACCAGCACGTACTCCGCGTCCACGTCTTTGAACTCCACCAGGTCGGGGGTGGGCTCGATCGAGTAGGCCCCGTGCCCCATCTTGCTCAAGTCTATCGTGTCATCGCCGCTCTTGATCACGAGGTTCCCTACCACTTTCCCCTTCTCCTTGCTTAGGATGAGCATCTCCTCTCTCAGGACGTTCATGAAGACCTCCAGGTCTCGTATGACGCTGTCGGACTCCTTCTGTTCGTCCCAGGTGTTCTCGTGCACCAGCTTCCCGTCCACGTCCCTGTACCCTATGCTGTGCTTACCCCTGTAGTACAAGTCACGTATAGTGGGGTACTCGTTGTTCACTAGTGCCTCGTATATTATGGAGGCCATTAAGAGGGTTTGCATAAACTTCCTGGCCTCGTTTACGTCGATAAGCGACCTCCTGAGGACGTCGGGGCCTAGAAGGAGCATTTTGTTCTTCTCGTCGTAGATAGTGTTGGACAGGACCCTCTTGGGCATGACTAGGGTCGGCTTCTCGCCCCTCTGTATCTGGTCTAATATGATCTTGAACTTCTCCTTCAGTATGCTTATGGCGTTCATTCTCGCTCTAACGTCTACACTCGACATGGACGTCCCTCCTAAGCACCTATCTCGACGCTCCTGATCACCTCGTTGATTTTGTTTTCCGGTATACCTGTTTTAGCCGATATAATCCCTACGAGTCTCTTAACAATGGTGTCCTTGTCAAACCCGTCACCGGAGAATATTACCTCGAGAGACCTCGCGATCTCCGGTATATACTTGGCTAAGTGCACTACTTTCCTCTGCGCCTCCAACTCTTTCTGTTTAGCCGTTAAGTACCCTCTGAGCCTCCTGGCGACCTCTGAGATGGCGAGCTTGATCTCCCTACGGACTTCGGGTACATCCGCTATACTCTCTTTGCCGACGCCCTTAAACGGCACTTTCGTGCTACAAACGTGTACCAGTAGCACCAGCTGGGCTGGGAAAGTCACCATGTAGTTGTCCCACGCAATATCCTCCTTAACGACGCTGGTTATCACGTCGCTACCCTCGTCGTACAGTAGCGGTATCTTGTTCGCGTACCTAAGTAGAATTGGTTTGTCGGCCTCGCTGAGCGGGACTTTACCACCGTAGGCTATCCCCGCCTCTACTATGAACGGGTGCCCTTCGTAGATCGACGGCTTCCTTGTCACCGCGTCCACGAACTCCGGCTCGAACATCCTTGTGAGCCCCGCCTTTATGACCTCAACACCCAGGGGTGATATAGCCGAGCTTGACGGGGGTTTGAACTGGTTGTACGACTTCATCGTGTTGATCAGCCTGAGGAGGTCGTCTTCCTTCAAGTCCCTCGGGTTTGAGGACGGGTCTATACCCGCCTTCGACAAGAGGTCTTTAGCGGTTACTTCGCCTACGCTCTGAAAGTTCTCGACCAGCACTTCGAGTATCGTCGGCTCCTTACTGGACTCTATGATCATTTTCAGCATTTCCAAGTCCACACCGTAGGGGTGCGGCTTGACCTCCTTTGGGGGTCTAGGCATAGTCTCTATGACCCTCTTGTACAGGATTACCTCGTTGTCGGGTGTGTACATGACTATGTTAGCGTAAGGTGTAACAGTAGCAGTCCTGTTGATGTACTCCTTTATCCTGGCCTTGGCCTTACCCCAGTCCCCCTCGATCGTTAGGGAAACTATTGTGCCGTGCCAGTCTCTCTGCTTCCTCCAGCTACCTCTCTCCAGTACCACGGGCTCGTTCTTGTTAATGTCTATCCTTATCTTGAAGAAGTAGATCCTCCTGTACTCCCTCTTGCTCGTGATCACCTCGATCGGTCTGCCGGTAGTCATCTGCCCGTATAAGACGGCCATCTTAACGCCCAGCCCGTACATTCCTCTTGTTTGTCTCAGGACGTACTTCGAGCTGAACAGCACCCTGCCGAAGGCGTTTGGCACTACATCGGGCGGTATACCTATACCGTTGTCCTCGACGGTTACTCTGTAGAACTCCTGAACAGGGTCAGCCCTCTGGATCACGACCTTTATATCGGGCAGTATCCCGTGCGAGTCGGTGGCGTCGAGAGCGTTCTCGACCAGCTCTCTGACTGTCTGGTATAGTGCTCTAGCAGGGTTGGCAAAGCCGGCTATCTCCTTGTACTTGTAGAAGAACTCCGCTGGGCTGATCGCCTTGTACTTCTCAACGGTCTCGCTCGACAAAACATCCCCACCTTACTTCCTTTCCGTAAATCCACCAATAGACGTCTTTAAACTATGGGACTAAGGGGGGTTAGTTTCGCTGAACCCCGCGACCACCTAGTTATTTAAAACTATTCTTAACAACCTGTTTAAAGCCACTCCTTTCGACTGGGGTGTACAGGCTTGAAGGGCGTAGAAGGTCTAGTAGCGGCGGCCCTACTACTAGTGATAACGGTAGCTGGAGGGCTACTGATATACAACTATGTAATGAACTACCTCTCTCTTCCTCAGCAATACGCCAGCTTAAAGGTGGTGTCCGCAAAGATAGTAGTGCTAAACTCAACGTCTATGCTGACATTACAGGTTAGCAATCTGGGCAATATACCCGCTAACATCACAGGCGTTACCGTGTACACGAGCGGTAGCACCTACTCGGTCTCTCTATCGAACCATGTGCCGGCTGGAAGCACGATCACCATCAACGTCGGTTTAAACAGCACCGTCACGAGCGCCATTGCGGCTTCCAGCCAGGTCTACATATCCGTTAACTACACTTCTAACGGGAGTAGTGGGGCATCAGATCTAGTCAAGGTACCCGTGTACTACTAGGTGTTTTTTCGCATGATCAAAAACCTCCTCGCGTTTGGTCTGTTCTCTCAATCGAATTCTAAGCAGAAGAGCTTCTTTTCTAAGCTTGTACAAGACTATCTCTCTAGTACTGAGTACGACAAAGTAGAAGTGAGTAGGGTTTTCGAGGAGTACACTGTTGGCGGTGTGGTCAAGGTCAGGATCGCGGAGGGGGCAGACGGCTTCCTCTACTATCTCGTGGAAGAGCCGCTTCTGGACGAGACCGAGGTTGAAGTACTCGGCCACGTGCTCTCCACGGGCGTCGAGTGCGTAAACGTGGAGTGTTTGACGACAGAAGTCGACGGTAGGTTGAAGGGGCTCTCAAAGGAGTCTGTGAGTAGAGTCTACTACCACTATGCGAGAATAGTAACGGGTTACGGACCCTTGTACCCTATACTCCTCGACCCCTTGGTCGAAGAAGTGTCTCTCAACTCTCTCGACAGGAGAGTCTGGGTAATTCACAGGGCGATTAGCCACTACGGCTGGATCAAGACTAACCTGCTCGTCAGAGAGGGCTTTGTCGACAAGGTTGCGTTAAGCCTGTCTAGGAAGGTCAAGAAGCATGTGAGCTTAGCGTCTCCCATCGCCGAGGGGCTGACCAAGGAGGGCTACAGGGTCAGCGTCATCTTCGGCGGGGACATCTCTAGGAAGGGTAGTAGTGTCGTCATCAGGAAGAGGCCCGAGAAGCCATGGACCTTAACGCAGCTCATCAACCAGGGGGTGCTCAACAGCCTTATAGCGGCGTACCTGTGGCTCGTGATAGAGTCGAAGGGCTGGGTCATCGTAGCCGGAGGGGTGGGAGCGGGTAAGACCACCCTACTACAGGGCTTGCTCAACCTCATACCACACAACAGGAGAGTCGTTACTATCGAGGACACGCCCGAGCTATTCCTGTCGAGCGAGCAGTGGGACCCGCTCGTAGAGAGAGTGTCGGTGATAGACCCTAGCACGAACATCGACATGTATGGTTTGCTCAAGGCCAGTTTGAGGAGGAGGCCTGACTACATCGTGGTAGGTGAGGTGAGAGGGGTGGAGGCCAGGGTCCTAGTCCAGGCGTCGAGGCTTGGGCACGGAGTCCTTAACACCATTCATGGCGACAGCCCAGACTCCGTCTTGAAGAGGCTCACAGCGTACCCGATATCGATACCGAAGAACCTCCTCGGCAACATATGGTCAATAATCATAGTCGAACAGACCAGCTACGGGAGGAGGGTCACGAGAGTATCCGAGATAACCGAGAAAGTCGACGTGGTCGACGTCGCGTGGTTTGAGAGGGGGGTGTTTAAGCCCCTCGGTGTAGAGGAGCTGGCGTCCAGGTCTCTGAGACTCGCGGAAAGGATGGGAACAAGGGGCCTCGTGAAAGAGCTGACCGAGAGAAGCCTCTTTCTAGAGAGGCTCGTGTCGAACGGCGTCTTCGAAGAAGCCGAGCTCGCGCGGATGATCAACGAGTTTTACCGTAGTAGGGGCCTGCTCGGCGGGAACTAGCGTTATGAGAATCAAAAGACCCAGGCCTCTTTTCACGACCGTGTCTAACGTGTCCGAGCTAGAGTTCATGGAGTTCTTGACCCTCCTCCTCGCATTCGAGACTAGCGGTCTTAGACTACCTAGGCTACTAGTAGAGATCGCCGAGGGGAGAGTCGAGGCCAGCGGTTACATAAAGGAGCTGGCGAACAAGTTCAAGGTCCTTGAAAAGACGATGATGGAGGACTACAGTGCCCTGAGGAAACTGGCGGAGTTGGCAGGCTCTCCAATGGTCGCGGACTTCCTGAAGGGCTATAGCGAGGTGGCTACAACGAGCGGCGAGACGTTGAGGTTCGTCGAGTCGTACCTAGAGAGAGTGTCGTCGTCCCTCGAGTCCAGGCTTGAGGGCATGCTCAGGTTCATGGAGGGCGTATACGAGGGTCTAATGCTAGCCGTCTTCGGCTTGGTAGCTCTATCAGTAGTACCGATGGCAGGGGTAAATCCGAGGATGTTGACTTCCGCCATTATACTGGCTGCCCTGGCCTCGTACTCAATAGTGCTGAAGGTCTCGGAGAACGTTCTAACACTCTCGAGAGTAGAGCACATTGCCACGATAACTCTAATGGGTCTTACGCTCGTCACGGAGCTAGGGGGCACGTGGACTCTGCTACACATGTTGTTGCTAGCCCTAGCGCTGGTTCTGGTCGCCCCACTAGCTAGGAGAGCGGTCGAGATCGAGAAGAACGTCGTAGACTTCCTAGAAGAGGCGTTCTCAATGACGAGGCACGGAATACCCCTTGAGCAAGTCTTCTACCACGTCGAGTTCAGGAGCGACCCCCTGAAGCTCCTCAAGAGAGTACTGCTACTTGGGTACGACTACGTTCAGCTACTGGGGGCACTACCCGACTTGGCGCGGAGGGCAATGTACCAGTTACTGGCACCGCTACAGTACACCTCGAAACACGAGAAAATCTCGTCTTACGTGCTCAGGTTTGTAGAGCTGATATCCGACGCTAGAGCTCGGCTCGAGAGAAGGGGCTTGACCTATATGGTCTACTCTTTCATTTTCCCTGCAGTGGTGTACGTCTCCTACGCGCTTGTGCACTCGATGTCCAAGACTATCGGGGGCGCGATAGACTTCGGCCAGGCGAAAGTTATCGCCTACTCAACCTTCTTCAACACTTTTACACTAGCAGTAAGCATATCGGGTGTAGGCTTGTTCAGGAGCAGAAAAATCGGGTTGTTGCTATTTGGAAGTCTCCTAGCGATCGTGCTACTGCCTAGCCCTTAACTACGCCGATAGGCCTCAGCCTGACAACAGGGCTAGCTATCCCTACCTTCTGAGCCACCAGGACTACGCGGTCGACGTCCTTGTAAGCCTCAGGCGCCTCCTCGCTGACAACGCGCTTAGTAGCGGCTCTCACGGCTATCCCCTTCTTCGCCAACTCGTTTATTACTCGGTCAGGGCTGTAGGACCTGATGGCCTCACCCCTGCTCAGCCACCTCCCAGCCCCGTGAGGGGCACTGTACCACGTCCTGTACCCCTCCGGAACACCAACGAGTATGTAGCTCGCCGTCCCCATGCTACCCGGTATAAGGACTGGTTGCCCGATGTTCTTGTACTTGGCCGGTATATCGGGGTGTCCTGGAGGGAAGGCCCTCGTGGCCCCCTTCCTGTGAACGATCACCTTATACCTCTTGTTGTTTATCACGTGCTCCTCTATTTTCGCGATGTTGTGTGCCACGTCGTAGACTATGTGTAGCCCGAGCTCTTCAGGGTCTTTCTTGAAAACCTCCTTGAAGCTCTCGCGTGTCCAGTGGGTTATCAACTGCCTGTTAGTCCAAGCGAAGTTGGCAGCGGCCGCCATCGCCTTGAAGTAGTCCTGCCCCTCGTTACTCTTGAAGGGCACAGCTGCTAGCTCTCTGTCGGGAACAGAGATGCCGTACCGCCTCATGGCCCTCTCCATGATTATGAGGTAGTCGCTGGCCACCTGGTGTCCAAGCCCCCTGCTACCCGTGTGGATCATTACAGCGACTTGGCCGACGTGGTCGAAGCCGAGCACCTTAGCTATGTCGGGGTTGTAGATTTGGTCTACCACCTGTATCTCTAGGAAGTGGTTGCCAGCCCCGAGGGTGCCGAGCTGCTCGTGTCCTCTCTGTTTTGCTATATTGCTCACTTTACTCGAGTCGGCTACCCTCCAGCTGCCGTGCTCTTCGATGTACTCCATGTCCTCTTTCCAGCCGAATCCTTTCTCTATGGCCCACTCGACCCCGCGGTCCAGGACTTCGTCCAGCTCTCTAATGCTAAGCCTTATCTTGCCTGTGGAGCCGACACCGCTCGGTACGTTCCTAAATAGCGCGTCGACCAGCTCCTTGAGCCTACCTCTCACGTCCTCCTCGTCAAGGTCTGTCCTGAGTACTCTGACACCGCAGTTAATGTCGTACCCGATACCGCCTGGGCTAATCACGCCCTCGTCTAGGTCAAAGCCGGCCACGCCGCCGATTGGGAAGCCGTAGCCTTGGTGGCCGTCGGGCATGACGTAGGCGTACTCCTGTATACCAGGAAGGCAGGCTACGTTGGCCGCCTGCTCCAGTGTTAAGTCCTCGTTCATCTTCTCTAGCAGAAACTCGTCAGCGAATATTATAGAGTCTGTTCTCATGCAGGGCTTGTAAGACCTCGGTATCCTCCACTCGTAGTTGCTTATCTTCTCCACGTAAACTTTTGGCATGCAGAAACACCGTTACGAGGCCTGCTTGATAGGATTCTAATTTGGACCTAATAAAGCTAGGTTGAACCAGGCTTGGGAGCGTAGGTGTCTATGTAGTCTTCGATGGACTTTAACGGTACTTCCTCCTGCGTCTTCTTGTTTAAATCTCTAACCGTCACTGTACCATCCTTGAACTCTCTCTCGCCAATAATCAGAGCTAGGTCGACCCCCGCTCTACTAGACACTCTGAGCGCCTTATCGAGGTTCCTCGTCACCAGAACGGTGAGCGAGGCGAATTTGCTACTAAGTCTCTTGGCCAACCCGTACCCTACACTCAAAGGTATGTTCTCTGACAAGACCACTATAACACCCGACAGGCCTCTTTTGGCGAGAAGCCTGTCCTTCGAGTCCATCAAGATCAGCGCGATCCTATCCAGCCCTAGTGCCAGGCCCGTGGAATACTCGTAAATATTGCTGTAAACGCTCGTGAGCCCGTCGTATCTACCACCTCCCCCTATGCTCTGCTCCAGACCTCTCGTCGCCTTGTACTCCCATATGAGACCAGTATAGTACGCTAGCCCTCTCACGAGTCTGGGGCTGAACTCCACCTTGTAGCCTAGGTCTGACAGGGTCTTGGAGAAGTCTTCAAGCCTCCTCGTCTCCCTCACCACCTTGTTGTACTCGTCTCCCAGCTCCTTCTTGAACTCCTCCACGAGGCTCATGACGCTGTCGAGCGTACCCCTCATCAACTTGACCACGACCTCCCTCACCGTGCTGCCATACCTATCGAGCAACTCCTTCTCCAACTGGTCGTCCATCTCCTTGTCTATCAAGTGGAGTATGTGATCCTGTTCTTCACCGGGAATCTTGAACATGTTCATGAAGGCCCTGTATATCGCCACGTTCCCGACCAGGTATTTGTGGTCTAGATTTAACTTGTCAAGAAATCTTGAGGCGGTGTAGGCGGCGGACACGTCCGCGTTTACGGTCTCGTCTCCTATGATCTCGAGGCCTCCCTGCCAGAACTCTCTGTACCTAGCCTTCTGCGGCTCCTCGTACCTGAAGCACTGAGAGATATAGTACAGCCTAATGGGTTTAGGCCTAGCCCGCATCTCCTTGAGGTACACTCTTATTACGCTCGCGGTCACTTCTGGTCTCAGAGCTAGTAGTCTACCGGCTTTGTCTTCGAAGACGTACATGCTCTTCCTAATCTCTTCGCCGCTCTTGACCTCAAACAACCTGTAGTACTCCACAGTCGGTGTTATTATGGGCTCGAAACCGTTTTCCGAGGCCGTCTCCGAGAAAAGGCTGAACAGGGTGTAGTACAGCTTGGCCTCGTCGCCGGTAATGTCCCTCATTCCTCTTGGGGGGTTTAGAGTCTCTACCTCCATGTAGGTCCCTTGGCCTTCACATGTTAATTGGGATACTCACTGATAAAACCACGTCAAACGGCTCGACTCTGGTACAGCTCCCTCCTCTCTATACGGGCTCGATCTTATGAACCTCGTAGTACGTTACCTCCCCCTGGAGACTCACCACGGCGACAATAGGGGACACGTTGTTCCTGGTAGACTTCTCTGCGAATTCGAGTATGTCCTTGACTCCTAGCCGGCTCTTCTCCTCTAGGACCAAAACTAGTCTAATATCGCCGTGCTTGTCTTTCATCATGAAAGTATTTTTGTCTACTATTCTGACTCTTCTCCCTCTGTCTCTCAGGTCTTTGTAAACGACCAGGTTAGACCAAGAGTAGTCCTTAAAGCACTCCACAGCCGTTTTCATGAGGTCTTCAAGACTCCTCACGGTCTTACCTTCGACATCGGCGACAGCTTTCCCGGTCAGCAGCAGGTAGGATAGTTCAATAACGTTCAGGACTAGGACGTCACCGCTTCTCTCCCCAAACCACCTCTCCTCGAGCTCTTGAACATTACCGTCCTCTACAATACCTGTACAAGAGCCCTTGTCTACCCTTACAACTATGCTCATCGAGCATACCTTAAAATAGTCTTCTCGAAATCACTTACACTTAACAAGGTGTTATAATGTATACGCACAAGTACCCTCTAACGGTCAAGGCCGTGTGGTGGGACGAGGCCAAGCGCGAGGTTTGCTGGATAAACACTCTGAAACTCCCGTTCGAAGAGGAGGTTATATGCAGTAACGACCCCGCCAGGGTGGCTAAGGCTATCGTCGAGATGGAAGTAAGGGGCGCTCCAGCAATAGGCGTCATAGCCGCTCTCGCCGTAGCGGCGTACGCCAATAAGCTAGCCGCGGAGGGCGGCTCCAACGTCGTGGAAAAGCTGAATGAGGCCATCGACCTGCTGTGGAGGACTAGGCCGACAGCTTACAACTTGTTCTGGGCTCTCGAGAGGATGAGGAAAAGGCTTATGGCTTCGGCTGGGTTAAGCCCACGCAGTCTGGCAGACAGTCTCACGGAGGAGGCCTTGAAAATCCTAAACGAGGATATCGAGGCAAACATTAAAATCGGCGAGTACGGGGCGGATCTTGTGCCGGAAGGGGCGACTATACTCACCCACTGTAACGCAGGCGCTCTAGCCACGTCGGCGTTCGGGACGGCAGAGGCAATAATGCGCGTTGCGTGGTACAGGGGGAAGAAGATAAAGGTGATAGCTACCGAGACGAGACCTCTCCTCCAGGGAGCACGGCTGACCGTCTGGGAACTGGTGAAGGAGGGTATACCTGTTACGCTGATAACAGACAACATGGCCGGCTACGTTATACGAAAAGGGCTAGTAGACCTAGTGATAGTCGGGGCAGACAGGATAACGCGCGAGGGCTACGTGGTGAACAAAATAGGCACCTACATGATCGCTCTCGCCGCGAAGAGGAATAACGTGCCCTTCTACGTCGCCGCCCCGACTAGTACAATAGACCTGAAGTCGAGTATCAGAGATGTGGTGATCGAGGAAAGGAACCCCATGGAGGTTAAAACGGTTATGGGGAGACTCATAACACTTGAGAACGTAAAAGCGCTGAACTACGCCTTCGATGTGACGGACCCCGACCTCGTAACAGCTATTATAACCGAGAAGGGTGTCGTGTACCCGCCTTTCGAAGAGAACCTGAGGAAAACAGTCGAGAGGTAACCCCTAGAAGCATGTCCTCAGCTAGACCCCCTAGGGCTTTACTACTACTGGTTGCCGAGCTCACTCTCTCGGCTTTCTACGTATACTATTTTTCCAAAACAGGGGTATCGGGAGGGCACCTGGCTCTCTTCCAGGTCGTCGCACTCGCACCCCTCGTAGCCGTGGTTGTTTCTGTCGTATACGGCTTGATCGCCTCGATAGTCTACACATCAGTAGTACTCGGCGCTCTCAACAGTGTTTGGCTCTACTTCCTACTAGTGAACTTCACGGGTAGTGCTGAACTCGCGTCATTTGATAACCTGGTGTACCTAGCGACCGTGGCAGGTATCTCCCTGTACTTCGTCTACTCTAAGTTGCTTCACGTGGACGTCTTGAAGTACCTTGCGGGTTCTGTGAGTGCTATTAGCTACGTTGGAAAGCGTGGTTGGGCTGCCTTCGTAGAACCCCTTCCTATGTACTTCTACTCGTTAGCCGTCTTCAACATAGTCAGCTACTACGCCTCCGCTGTCACCGACCTACCCCTGAACGCTCTACCTATGCTACCCGCTAACATCGTCCTCGGCGTTGTCACGGCCTATATCTACACAGCCGTCCACGCGGACGGTCGCGGAGGTGTTCAGCTGGTTAAAGCGATGGAGTTGGCTGCGGTGTCGTCCTCAGGGCTATTAGCGCCCGCGATTCTGTTAAGCGAACTCCTCTACGGCCTTTCGGTCGACGTCGGCTACAGATTCGGGGGTGTGAGTGGACTGATGAGCGAGAACGGCCTTAACTTAGGGGTCGGACTAGGCGTAGCACGTAGAGGCAGGAGGATATGCCCCGTGGAGCTGAAGGGGTTCGAAGAACCCGCTGAAGATTGGTACTGGGCCTGTTTAGGAGTCCCTCTCAAGCTGGATCCCGGAAGACTCGTTAACTCCCACATGATAGTAGCCGGGTCCTCGGGTATGGGTAAGACCACGTTTGTCAAGAGTCTCGTGAGAGATATCGCCAGTCGAGGGGACGTAGACGTCCTCGTATTTGACCCTCACAACGAGTACGTAGACCTGCTCGAAACCCTGGGGGCTAGAAGTATCAATCCCAGGCAGATGGGGGTAAACATCCTCTACCTGGGCCTTAGCTCCCCTAGAGAGAGGGCGCGTAGGCTAGCGGACATCGTTTCCAGCTTCTTTAACCTGGGGCCGCTCCAGCGCAGGGCGCTCGAGGAATTAATCGTAAAGGCGTACGAGAGGAAGGGTATAGTCGACGGGGACGAGAGAACTTGGACGAGGGAGCCCCCCTCGTTAAGAGATTTAGTCGAGATGTGCGAGTCCGAGCCTTCTGGAAAACCCTCCTGCTCATCCATACTCCCATACGTGAAGACCCTAGAGGAGGCCTTCTACCAACCGCAGGCTACACGTGGGGGTTCGTGGACGCTCGAAGGTAGCGCGATCATAAACTTATCAGACATACCAGATGACTACACCAGGTTTATCTACGTGGACACTATCCTCCAGCTTGTACTGAGTCAAATGTACTCTAGGTCTGCAAGGCGGAGGCTCGTCATAGTTCTCGACGAGGCGGCTCTGCTGATGAGGAGCAGGGCCGTCGAAGACGTAATGTCGAGACTGTACATGGAGAGCAGGAAGTTTGGCTTCAGCGTGATATTGGTTGTCCAAAACCCGTACTTGCTACCGGAGTCCATAATAGTCAACTCGGGTATAAGAGTGGTGTTTGGTCTCGGAGAGCCGAGGAGTGTTAGCTACGCTGCTAGAATCCTGTCACCTGGCGGACCGCCAGGTAGGAGTAGGCTGGTCGAGAAGACCCTAGCCAATCTTAAGCCCGGGTACTACCTAGTAGGGCTACTAGGGAGTGAAAATATATTCCTTGCAACCAGATATAAACCAACTTGCTGAGGTGCGGCTCATGATCTACGAGGAGGAGGGCGAAGAGCTTACCGAAGCAACGGAGCCGGCTGCCGAGGAGTTAGCGGAAGAGGAGGTCGAGGAAGTCGAAGTAACGCCCAGTAAGATAGCAATGCTAGAGCAGTTAGTCGACATCACGCGTAAGTGGGAGAGAGTCATAGCCGGGGAGGAGAGCGTAGAGTCGCTAAAGTCGGCGGTTAGCCTACCGGTGGTTACGAAGACTGTAAAAAAGAAAAAGGCCAAGAAGAAGAAAGCAGCCGCGTCCAAGAAAGGCAAAAAAGTGGAGGGCAAGAAGAAAAAGGCGAGGACTAAGCGTAAGGGTAAGAAAGGAGAGTCTAGTTCTTAGACACTCTGCCTTTCTACAGTTACGTCAACGTAGCCTATCTTCTTTAGTGCCTCTTTTATAAGTTCTATCCTGGTCCTCCTATCGAATACTATCTCGACGTACTCGCCTCCGTTCTTGGTCAGCCTCAGCTTCTGAACTACGGCGTACCCTCTTAGAGACTCCGCGGGGTCTTTAGGAGGGAATATGAACTCCTCGAACCTCTTCCTGCTCAGCCTGTAGTACTCTTCGAAGTTACTTACAATTCTAATAGACTCTGATAAGTTCCTCGAAGAGCCTATAGTCTCGGCTAGTGTGCTCAGCAAGCGTATAGCGCTCTCCTTGTCTAGAACTACGTGCGGGGACCCCGCGAAGTCGACTACGACTTTGATCTGCATTGCTTACTACCCTTACTAGGCGTGCGAACGCCTGCTTTTAATGCAAGCTTATAACAATACAGGAGTTTATAATTTAGTGAAGGTGCGCTACTTGTTTAGGGCGACATACCCGTCTGGTAGTAAATTCAAGTCGATAGCCTCGGCGATAGTCAAGATCACGGATGAAGCGCCTTTCTACATAAAACCCGAGGCTCTCGAGGTAAAGGTGTTCAGTCCCGACAAAACGGCAATGGTCATAGTCAAGATACCGAGTGTGGCTTTCGAGGAGTACAATTTCGAAGTAGAAGACTACTTCGTTGTGTCCTCATCGGATCTCAATAGAGTTCTTAGGAGAGGGACTAGAACAGATATCTTGGTACTGGAACTCGATAAATCGGTCGGTGTACTGAAGACGGTCTTCAGGAACAAAAAGACTGGCGTGGAGAGGACGTTTTTCGTAGAGCTCAAGCAGAGCATACCAGAGGAGGTGCCAGACCTCGACATCGAGTTAGGAGTCACAGTGACAATGCTGGCCAGCGACTTCAAGTTACTTATACGAGACCTGAAAACTGTGGGCGACTACGCCACTTTCCACTTCAAAGAAAACAAGCTCCACGTGTACTCGAGTGAGCAGCAAAAAGAGTACAGGGCAGTACTCGAGGAGGGATCCCCCCTTATCTCAGTGGCTTCGACCGTGGACGAGGCGAAAGCCAGTTACAGCATCGACCTACTGAGGTTAGCTACTAGGGCTGCCTCGGCGTCTAAAAACATCACGCTCTCGTTCGACAACGACAAGCCGATGAAGATAGTCTTCGAGCTTGAAGGAGGAGGGTCTATCACATACTGGCTGACCCCGAGAGTCGAGTAGAGTTTACTTCCCTTCTTCAAGCTTGGAGAGTAGGTCTAGTAGAGCCTCCTTACCCGCGGTCTTGCGCGTGGGCCTTGTTGCGGGCCTCAGCTCGAAGGCGAATTTCCACACAGGGTTGGGGCATACAGGCCTATTCATACAGGCAAGACAACAGTGCGGGCAGACATAGTTGCCGGGAAACATTGTACACTCCCTAGTGGCGTTGTGTTGCCCGCAGAAGTCGCACCTCTCCCAATAAATGGTCAACTAGACCACCACTCTTTCACCTTTACAACTATTCGAACCTGGTGTAATAAAGAGTGGTACCTTTGTAGATTAAGCACAAATGCATACGTTTGAAACATAGAACACTATACGCGTATATAAGATTTTTAATGCTGGCGAGGCATGGTTCTTCATTGGTGGACTAATGCTTGAAATAGTGTTTATAGGACGGGGAGGGCAAGGAGCCGTAACGGCGGCCAACATTCTCGTCGAGGCAGCTATGATAGAGGGTCTACACGCCCAGGGCTTTCCCTTTTTCGGGGCCGAGAGAAGAGGAGCCCCGGTAGCGGCTTACGCGAGGGTGGATAAGAAGCCGATTTTGAGGCACGGTATGTTCAACACAGCAGACGTTGTAGTGGTATTGGATAGCAAGCTTGTCCAACAGGACTACGTATCACAGTTCAGTCTCAGGGATAAAGGAGTTCTCGTGTTGAACACCCCGCACACTCAAGTACCTCGAGACCTCAAGATACGCTTCGAAGGAGACTACTCCATATACGTTGTGAACGCTACAGAGATAGCGGTTAAAAACAAGTTGGTAATAGCTGGCTGGCCCGTAGTCAACACGAGCATGTTGGGGGCGCTCTCTAGGGCTACAGGAATAGTGTCTAAGAGCGCGGTGGTCGAGGCTGTGAAGAGGTACTTCGGGGGGAGGGTAGGCGAGGTCAACGCGAAGGCCTCGGAGGATGCTTACGAACAGACTGTTAGGGTGGTCTGATGAAGGTCATAGTCGAGCCCTCGAAGTACAAGTTGCCCATCGCAAGACCCCTCGTCGGGGTAGCGGGGAAGACGGGTACTTGGAGGCTCGAGAGACCAGTAGTAGACAATAGTAGGTGCACAAGGTGCTACCTATGCGAAATACACTGCCCTGTCAACGTTATTAGGGTCGAGCCCGACACCGGAGTCTCGATAGACTACGACTACTGCAAGGGATGCGGTCTGTGCGCGGACGTCTGCCCTGTTCTCGCGATTAAAATGGTCCCGGAGGAGTGAGGGCCGTGGGGTTGAAACTAGTCTTAACAGGCAACTACGCCTTGGCGTACGCGGCTAAAGTTGCTAGAGTAAACGTCGTGGCAGCCTATCCTATCACGCCTCAGACGAGCGTGGTAGAGAAGCTGGCGGAGTTCATAGAAGAGGGCGAGCTAGACGCCGTGATGATAAGAGTAGAGTCGGAGCACTCGGCACTAGCTGCCTGTTTCGGAGCGGCCCTCGCTGGGGCGAGGGTATTCACAGCCACGAGTAGTCAGGGGCTCTTGTACATGCACGAGGTGATACACTGGGCTTCGAGGGCCCGCGTCCCTATGGTCATGGGTGTTGTTACGAGGACGATAGGCCCCCCGTGGAACATCTGGCCCGACCACACGGACTACATGGATCAGAGGGACACAGGCTGGGTTATGAGCTTCGCGATGGATAATCAGGAGGCCTTCGACCTGACGTTGCAGGCTTTCAAAGTCAGCGAAGATCCCAGAGTCTACTTGCCGGTCATGGTTGGGATTGAGGGGTTTATACTGGGTCACACCTCCATGCCGGTTGAGATACCGGAGCAAAAATTAGTTGATGAGTGGCTCGGGCCTAGGAGGCAGCCGTACGTTGTCGACGGCAGTGAGCACTTGGCAATAGGCAACCTAGCCTCGCCGGAGGACACCGAGGAGTTCTTTATGGACATACAGAACGCCATGGAACAGGCTAGGAAGGTCGTAGTGGAGGTTGAAGAGGAGTATTCGAAGATTAGTGGGAGACCCTTCAAAGGACCCGTGGAGTGCTTCAAGTGCGAGGACGCCAAGTACGTTGCTATTAGTATGGGGGCCTGGTCAGGGGACTTGATGGAGTCCATACTGCAGCTACGCGACGAGGGGTACAGCGTCGGTCTGCTGAGGATCAGGTATTACAGGCCCTTCCCTGGGGACTATATATTCGAGAAGGCCAACTCGGCAAAAGGCGTTGTGGTGTTCGACAGGTCCGTCAGCTTCGGGTCTTACGGCCCGATCTTCCTAGACACGGCCGCCTCATTCTTGAAACACGTGAGGAAAACCCCCTACATTAAGAATGTGGTCGCCGGGCTCGGTGGCGTCAATATCACGTCGGACGATTTCTCGAGGATATTGAGGAGGTTTGTGCACGAAGTGGAGTCTGGCGACGTGAATGTGTTTGAGTGGTACCACAAAGGTAAGGTGGTCAAATGAGCAGGCCACCCCTACCCTACAAGGCCAGAGACGTAGTGTTGCCAGGCGACGCAGCCTGTCCGGGCTGCCCTATACCGATAGCGTGGAAGGTTCTCTCCGCGGTGTTCGGAGACAAGATGATACTCGTTATACCAGCAAGTTGCTCGTCGGTCGTCGTAGGGATGTACCCCGGCAACTCCTTGAGGGCGAGCGTGATACACGTACCATTTGCTTCGGCAGCGGCAGTAGCCTCGGGCGTTTCGGAGGCCCTCAAGAAGCGGGGTATTACGGACGTCCAGGTCATAGCCTGGGCTGGAGACGGCGGTACAGCCGACATAGGGATGGCATCCTTGAGCGGTGCGGCTGAGCGTAACCACGACTTCATATACATAATGTACGACAACGAGGCTTACATGAACACGGGTATTCAGAGGAGTTCCTCGACGCCTAGAGGGGCGTGGACAACGACTACACCAGTAATAGGGAAGGCCGAGGAGAAAAAGGACGTGGCCAAGATCATGATAGCACACGGCGTGCCATACGTAGCTACAGCTAGCATAGGCTACGTCCACGACTTCTACAACAAGCTCGTTAGGGCCAGTAAGATCAGGGGCTTCAAGTTCATAAGCCTGCACGCCCCGTGCCCGATAGGGTGGAGATTCGACCCGAGGTACACTATTAGGATCGCGAGGCTTGCTGTAGAGACAGGGCTCTGGATACTCTACGAGTACTACGATGGAAAGATCCATCTTTCGGGCCCGAGCAGACCTTATATGGACCCGTCGAAGAGGAAGCCTGTCGAGGAGTACTTAAAATTGCAGGGCAGGTTTAGGAAGATCGACGACGAATTACTAAAGAGTATACAGGAGTACGTAGAGAAGAACTGGGAGTGGGTCAAGAGGCACATGTGAGCCTGGCGCTACATCAGTACAAGGGGTGTACTTTCTGTAGTACGATCACCGTTATACTTACAGCTAAAGCTAGTATTACGAGTAGGTGAGGTTTCACCTTGATACCCACATCGGACTCCTCGTAGAACCTGACGAGCCCGGCTGCTGTCAGGGGGGCCGCTACCTCTCTTCTCCTCTTTCTAGCTCTACTCACTCCCTCCACCGCAAGTCTTTATTTACGCGCGTCTTTATAAGCCTGAAGCTGGGTGCGCTGGTATTGGAGCTGAGGGAAGCACAAGAGCTGATAAGGAGAATATACTACGAGAGAGACCACGCCAGAGGTCTCTACGCAACCTTCACGTGGTTCGTTGAAGAGGTCGGGGAGCTTGCGAGGGCGCTTCTCGAGATGAACCAAGAGAACCTGCGCGAGGAGATAGCGGACGTGTTTGCTTGGCTCCTAAGCGTAGCAAACCTGCTAAACATAGACCTGGAAGAAGCGTTCAAGGAGAAGTACATCAAAGCTAGCGGCTCTTGATCCCTCTAATGATAGAGACCGCTTTCTCGTAGTCTTCTTCTACGACAGTACCGGTCACTATTATGTCGGCCCCTGCTTTAGCGAGGCTCCTGGCCACCTCGGGCGAGCGCACACCTCCCCCCACGATCACTGTTAGACTAGTGCTCCTCTTTATCAGGCTTGGGAAGGTCTCCGGGACGTGTCTGCTAGCCCCACTACCAGCCTCGAGATATATGTACCTAAAGCCCATCATCTCGGCTGCTAGGGCGTAGGCCAGCCCGATCTCAGGCTTCTCCGGCGGTATGGGTTGTATTCTACCTACGTGAGCGACAGCGGTCTCGCCGTATAGGACGAGATAGCCTGTCGGGAGGGCCTCTAGACCGTACTTTCTTACTAAAGGAGCTGCCTGGACCTGTGCTTGAACTAGGTAGTACGGCTCTAGGCTGTTCATTAAGACCATGAACAACACGGCATCGGCCTTAGGCGTGAGGCAGTTGATGTTCCCTGGGAAGATTATCACGGGTAGACCAGTCGCCTTTTTCAAGATGCTCGATACTTCCCCCGCCTCCTCTGGCGTAACACCAAGACTACCACCGACCAGAAAGGCGTCTGTACCAGCCTCGTGTAGCCTGAGGGCAACCTTCTCGAGTTCGCCGTGGTCTACGTTCTTAGCGGGGTCGATCAAGGTGAAGTGAAGCTTCTCTCCCTTCTCAAGCTTCTCCTTCAGATAATCGCTGACCCTCCCCAAGCCCTTCCCCTTCACTAGGCTTCCTCGTCTCAACTTTGATACTGCCTTCTAAGTATAAGTCCAGGAACTTGGCGTAGACGTCGACGGCTTGGAGTATCTCTGGGACTGGCTGCGGGTACTCTGCGTACAACCCGCAGGAGCCGCAGGATATTATAGCTTTCTTGAATCCAGGCGTTTCGAGCTTCTCAAACTTCACGCTAAGGGTCTTGGCCCCGCACCTTGGGCACTGGAATACTGTCGGTATCTTAGGGACCCTCTTAACGACCCTCTTATACTTCTTCCTCCTTTTACCCATTTCCTCTACCTCGTGTACAGTTTCTTTCTCAAGGTAGATGTTAAATTTTGTGTAAAAACCTCGTTTAATATCTTAACGTACTCGTCGAAAGAACCGAGGTCTACTACCCTGTAGAGCCCCCTTTTCTCAGACAGCGCTTGTTCAACGAGGTGTTTGCAGTAGCACTTCTCTCTCCTCCCAACCACCCTGATAGTGAAATCACTACAGCTACAGAAAACCCCTGGGACTATGACGTAGTCACCGCTGGGACCCATATAGACCCACGTGTTTAGGTCTGCACCTTGAACGTTGACTTTGACAAACCTCCTTAGAACCTGCTCATTAACCACCCCGACCGTTTTAGAGGCCTCGAGGACTTTCTTGATAGAATCTCTTGCGGAGCAATAGCCAGCCGTAGACAAGACATAGCACCATGGAAGTGGGCCCGCGGGGATTTGAACCCCGGGTCACGGGGACCCGAACCCCGCATCCTAACCAGGCTAGACCACGGGCCCTATCTGATAGTCTTAAGTTAAAAGGGTTTAAAGGATTTCCAGATAACTGGTGCCTTTGTACGCTTATTTCGGGAAAAGGCATGAGTTTGCCTGACTGTTTAAGACGGTTAGGCTATAGGGAGTTTACAAATTTACAAAAAGAGGCTTTCAAAAAGATAGTTAGAGAGCGGAGCAACGTAATCGTGGTCGCGCCCACGGGCTCGGGAAAGACGGAGGCAGCGGTCATACCGGTTTTCTATGTCTTGTCGAGGTTGAACGCGAAGCCCATTTCCTGCGTTTACATTACCCCTCTCCGAGCGCTCAACAGGGATATAGTGAACAGGATTAGCAGGCTGGCTGAGTGCTTTAATGTCACCGTAGCTCTCAGACACGGCGATACGCCGTACAGCGCGAGAAAGGCTATACAAAAGAGCCCTCCACAGGTTCTCGTCACGACACCGGAGACGTTCACTTATATCCTATTGAACGCTGAATTATTGAAGCGGCTTTCTAACCTAAGGTTCGTGATACTAGACGAGCTACACGAGCTCGTCGAGAGCAAGCGAGGGCTCTTGCTACTGACGACTCTATACCTAGTGGCGAACCACCTGCGGATAAGGCCTGTCGTGATAGGGTTGTCGGCTACAGTGAGCAATGAAAATGCCGTCAGCGAACTGATCTCGTCCATTAACAGGCTCCCCACGGAGGTCGTCAAGGACGCAGGCGGTAAAGAACTAGAGATCAGCGTTGAGGTCCCGTATTGCGACGATAAGTGTAGAGAAGCCGTCAGCGGTACAGTGGATGAGCGTGTTGCCGGGAGAGCATACTACATTATCAGGAAGATAAACGAGAGCAGGAGTGTCCTGGTCTTCACGAATACGAGGACGATGGCAGAGTACATGAGTAGTCTGCTGAAAAACCTCAGCGAAAGGCTCGGGCTCGACCTCCAGATAAGCGTACACCACGGGAGCTTGTCGAAGGAACACCGCGAGGAAGTAGAGAGGAGGTTTAGAAGCGGGGAGATCAAGGCTGTAGTAGCGACCTCCAGCCTCGAACTGGGTATCGACATAGGTAGCGTCGACTACGTTATACAGTACTTGTCCCCAAGGCAAGTAACGAGGCTCGTGCAGAGAATCGGGAGGAGCGGGCATAGGCTGGGGGGCGTTGCTAAGGGGTGCATCGTGTCTACCAGCAACCTGCTTCATTACCTAGAGTCAGCCGTGATAGCTAGGAGGGCTAGAGCGGGAGAGCTGGAGAAGGAGATCATACACGACTCTCCTCTAGACGTGTTGTCCTACTCTATCGCCGTGTACACGTTAATCAACCCCCACGGTGTAGATGTCAACAGGCTGTACGCTAGTATAGTTCAAATGGCACTATACAAAAACCTCTCCTTCCAGGACTTCATGGACGTCGTGTCTTACCTTGATTACAGTAGGATAGTGAAACTGGAGTCAGGCGTTCTGAAGCCTACTCGGAAGACGAGGCTACACGTCTACAAGACCTCTATGATACCCTCGACTAGAGAGATAACAGTTGTAGACGTAGCAAGTGGTAACAGAGTCGGGAGTCTAGACGAAGACTACGTGATTTTGAACGTCCAACAAGGCGACTACCTCGTTCTAGCGGGAAGCGTTTGGAGAGTAGTTTCGTATGCCGAGAGCGAAGGGCGGCTGTACGTTGAAAGAGCAGAAGCCCCGTCCGAAGAGGCCGTCATACCGTCTTGGGAGGGGGAGAACATACCCGTAGAGTACAAGGTGGCCCGGGAAGTAGGCAGCGTTGTAAGGAGGCTTAAAGAGGGCCGAGTAGAAGCCGTGAGAAGGGAGTACGGGCTCAAGATCGATGCCGTGACAAGAGGACTAGATCTCTTCGGGGACGACAAGACTATCGTTGTAGACTACGTCAAACCCCTGAGGGCCATCGTCATAAACGTCTTCGGAGGCTCAAAAGTGAACTCGATGCTTAAAGACCTGCTCTACTACTACCTCAAGAGGATCTACCCGTTGGGAAACATCAAGACGTACTCTACACCTTACGCTATCGTGCTGAGGGCTTCCAACGTAGACCCCGAGCTACTACGCGAAAACGTGGTCAAGTTCTTCAACTCAATTGACAAATTTGTTGAAGAGACCTTTTTGCTAAGCGCTGCAAGGGAGAGTAAGACCCTCCTCTGGCGGATATACCAGGTAGCTCAAAGGTTTGGCGCCATATCCCCTGAAGCGGAGAGAGTTAGCAACACCATGTTACAGGCCTTCGTAGATACGGTAATAGGCAGAGAGGCGTTCAAGGAGGTGCTGACCAGAGACTACGACATTACGTCGGCTAGGGAACTCGCGAGGCTCGTTGTGACGGGTGTTGTCAAGGTAGTGGATAGAGTCTCGGAAACCCTCAACGACTTCCACAAGGAGGTACTAGAGTACATAGAGGTTCCACTGGTCAGAGGGCTGGTCTTCGACCAGGAGGCGTACCTTGCGAAACTCCTCTCGCGTAAGGTAACATTACTCTGCCTCAGTTGCGGGTACCACGAGTCCGGTAGCGTGGCGGACTTCTTGAAGTGGAGCGAGTTCGGGTGCCCGAAGTGTGGGAGAGCCACTCTCACACTCGTCAAGGGGCACGATATATCTAACGAGCTCGAGATTGTTAAGAAACTCAAGAATAAACTGAAACTGACAGAAGAAGAAAACAAGACTCTCGACGAGCTGAGCAAAAGGGCCGTCCTGCTCTATAGGTTCAAGAGGGACGCGTTGCTGGCGCTGTCCGCGAGAGGTGTGGGGTCGGTAGAGGCCGCCAGAATACTAAACAACGTTATGAGAGGCGGAGACCTCGTCCAGGAGATCTACGAGAGCGAGAAGAAGTTCCTCATGGTGAAAGAGTTCATAAGGCGGGACTGACCCTGTTACCCCATAGCCTGTACATTTTTGTGAACACCTGGATTACTTCTGCCCCATGCCTTCTCGAGCTACGCTTAAACGCCTTCGGATTACCCAGTATAAGCGGGATGACCACCTTCTCGACCAGCTGGTCAGCCAGCGGGCAAGTGTCAATACATAACTTACAGGAGGGACACGGCACGCGCGGTAACGGGCCTTTAGGAGTCATTTTAACCCTGTTGAGAGGGCACCATAGTACACAGCTAGCACACTTGGCACAAGACCTTGTCCGGTAAGTCACCTTCAAGACGTCTGCGAGGTCTTCCACGTTCTCGTCCTTGCCGAAGGGCTCCACCCTAAGAGTATCGCGGTCGATCTTAATGCGTGTATTCTTGGTCTCTACGAGTATAGAGTCGCCCTCACGCCAGACCATGAACGAGAGCATTCTAATGTTCTCTGCGAATGTTTGTTGCGCCTCGTCTTCCACCACGACGTCGTTAAACGTTACTTCAAGCGTATTGTTATCCCTTTTCACGTGTAGTGGTGCGAGCCGAGCCTCGCTATTGAGAAGTCTCAGAGTGTACTCTTTTCTCCAGTCTAGGACGTAGCCGGGTATTTTCCTGGCAATCCTCTTCTTAGCTGCTGCCGGCGTGAGCCACCTCCACAAGCCGTACTTGACCCACTCCGGGGGCTGGTTCAGTCTCTCTCTCCAACGCTCTAGGACGTTGAGCCACCTCTCCCACAAGCAGGGATAGTGGGTTGACACGTCCTTGAACTCGGCCAGGTAGCTAGCGGGGCAGAGGTAGCAGCCTAGCCTGTCGAACCCGGCATCGTACAGCCTGTTGTATGGGAGTTTGTTGGCGTAGATGTATAGCCACACCGAGAGCTGGCTCCAGTCTTGTATGGGAGTGGTAGAGACCACGTGGGGGATCCACCTGTTCCTCCACACTACGGGGCTCTTCGCCCTGTCCAGTGACTCGTACGCCCGTTGCCCCACTATATTGAGCGCTCCACTAGGCCACTTAGCCCTACTAGTCTTTGCTATAGGCACTAGTTTGATTACCTTGCAGCACCACCGGTAGTCTTTCCCAGGCGGCCCAAAGGTTTCAACAGCTGTCCAGAAGAAGTTGCCAGCGGATGCTGTGACCAGGTCGAGGCTGTAAGCTTTAGAGACCTCCTCGACGTTCTTGAGAGTCTCCGGTAGCTCGATGCCCGTATCGTTGAACAGCATGTCAACGCCTCCAAAGGCCTTGACGGCTAGGTGGAGGCTGACGAGGCTGTCTTTACCGCCAGAGTAAGAGACTACGGGCTTGTAGTTGTACTTCTCACGGACTTTTATGAGGTGCCTGATAGCCCTTTCTTCCAGCGTTAGAAGGCCCTCCATATTCTTCTTTATCACGTCTTGGAGAGTGCTCGGCCTTCTACTCGTCTCCACGGGCGGCCTGAAGTCGTGGAATGTCTTGGTTACGACGAGCTTACCCCCGACGTTCTCGGCTATAGCCCTGATCCTACCCTTGTAGTCAAGTACGACGAGGCTTTGCTGGCTTGAAGAGGGCGGGTTGATTGTCATACCAGTATAGAAGTACTTGGAGTCGACCTTGACGTGGTCTACTAGCCCCTTGTCCAGCGCCTCGTAAGCCCCGTGGTAGGTCAGCCTGAACTTCCAAGTGTCGGCAAAGGGATCGAAGTAGAGCTGGCCCCATACGTTACCCGAGGACGCCACCTCCCACATGAGGTCCCAGTGAGGCACCTTGTTGAATAACACCACTCTATTCTCAAAGAGTTCTCTGAATAGCTTATCGCTTCCGAACTCCCTTACGATGCTCTCTCTAAGTCTCTGGTAGTCCCCCGGCCTTGCCGGCCTCGCATCGCCTGGCTCGGTGAGCCTCAGAACGTAGTACAAGTCGATCTCGTCCTGTCTGGGCTGTATTATGGGTATGTCGTCGTAGGGGTCCCAGTACACCTTCGCAACCTTCGGCCAGGTTCTCGGCATACAGCTCAGTCTCGTGGCCGGTGATTAGAGATTCATAGATAGTGTTCAGTCTTACCCCCTCTAATATAGCATCCCTGGACAACACTTTCGCCTCAGTCTCATAGTTGTTAGGGCGACGCCTTGGACGGGTTTGGTCATGGGGTTAGTAGAGTTCGTTAGAGACATAACAACCCAGGTTGTTGTAGTAGCCTGGGCTCTCTTCTTCTTGTCTTGGGTCATAGGTTGGGCTCTTAAAGGTCTCCCCATACCGCTCACGAGAGTCAAGAAAATAGGTGAGAGGATACTGGAGGACGGCGTTTGGGCTGCTTTTTGGCTAGCTGTGGGTAGTAGCGTGTTCGCGCTCGTGTCGTACATAGCATCCTCGGTGTACCAGCCCCTACCCCCACCTCCCAGTCCGTAGGTGTCTAAATGGACCTACTGTACCTAGCATACTACCTCTCGGTATTGACGTACTTCATAGGCGCCGCATTGAAGGGTCTACCCCTACCGCTGGCCTCCGTCAAGAAGGTCGGGCAAAGACTCATGGTTGACGGGGTGTTCTCGGCTTTCATGGTCTTTAGCTACAAGGCGCTAGTCTTCAGTATCTCCTACTTCAGCTCAGTCATCGGAGCAGACTGGAGGTTGTTAAACGAGTGGTATATCGCGGAGTCGGCCTCGTTGATGTCCCTCTTCGTGTTGCTGAAGACCATAGGCTTCCTGTACAGTAAGGTGGGACTAGGGTTCTTAGCCTCCGGCCTAATATCCCCCATGGTTAGCCTACTCGTAGACGTCCTCGTCACGATCACCGTCTTCTACCTGGCTGTAAAGGCGATATACCTCACGGCTAAGACGATGATCGCCGTCGGCATTCTACTATACTCTATACCTTTTAGGTTGACGAGGCCGGCAGGAGCCGTACTCATATCCCTCCCGATAGTATTTACAGTCGGCGCCCCTCTCCTCCCAAACTTCGTTGCGATGTTCTCGACCTTCAACCCGCCAGACAACTTTGTCCAGGCTCAGCCAGCGTACATAAGACTACTCGACTACCTAAACCAGCCTATCGCTTACTTCGTCGTAAACGCGAGCGACGCTAACGGCAACCAGCTCTACATGTACTTGAGTGATTCGAGCGGCCTCGTCAACGCTACTTCCATGGAGAGGTGGATCCCCCTGGGGTACCAGAGACTCGACTTCTTGATGCCGGGCTCGAAGTACTCCGAAGAGGCTAACGTCACTAGTAGCGGGGGCGTAGTGAATCTGACCTACCGGGTTCCAAACATTATAAAAATAGACGTGAACACTCTTGTCTACTACAATACAGACGAAGCAGTCGTGGAGTCTGTTGAGAGGTCGAACAACACCTTCACCACGTTATTCAACGTCTTGTACAGTACTAAGATCTACCTCGTTTACGAGTCGTCTAGTACATTAATTGTGTGGCTCGACAACACCACTGCCCAGGGTTACACTGTTTCATTTGACTGGTTCAACGTCGGTTTCAAGGCACTAGTGTTAAGTCTCCACCCAGGACTACACAATCTCACCATACAAGTGATTAATGTAGCGGCGTCTAGGCCTAACGTAAGCGAGGTGTACTACTTCGAGAAGGTCGTCGAGAGCGGTTCAACCCTCTCCCTGGCCATCGGCCTTGTCTCTATAAAGTTCTTCACTCTCTTAGTCCTACCCGTTGTGTACATATTTGTGCTCGTGACAGCCACCCTTGGTTTGGCCAGGATACTCGGCGGGGTCGAGGCTAGGATATCCAGGCTATTGGTGCTAGGGCCTTGAGGAGGCTAGAAGGCGCCCTAGTGATAATGACCCTCCTAGTCCTTCTCATGAGCCTGTTAGAGGAGCCTGCCCCTTCCAGTCTACTGGTCTCTCTAGGCGTGGCGATAATCGTCACCTTGCTGGTGTTCTTCATTGGTAAGACTGAGAGGAATTAGAGGCCTGTTCAACAGGCAGTCTAATAACCAGGAGGTACGTGTTGACCCGCCAGACGTGTACTTAGTTAGCAGAGACAAGGTCGTCGGGTTCAGGTATCTAGTAGCGGACGAAATGGACTTCGACGTGAGGGGCTTGAGCCCCTCGAGGCTTTACGACAGTGTCGAGAGGCTGGCCTCAGTCATCGACAAGCTACCCCACGGTAGCGAGGTAAAGCTGGTTAAGACGCAGCTCGACCTGTCCTCGTACGCCAGAAAAATCGAGAACGAGATGGCCAACTTGAGGGCGTCCTTGGAGTTGACGAGCGAGCCGCACATAAAGGCGAGGCTCGAGACCAGGTTGGAGACTCTCAGCGAACTCTACAGGCTGATCGTGGAGGGTAGACCTCTCTTAAGGCTGTCTTTCGTGGTGAAGATACGCGCGGAGGCGAAGTCGGTCGAGGAGGCCAGGCAAATACTGTCCTACCACTCCTCCATGGTATCGAACATCCTCCGCTCGAGCCTGGGTCTGAAAGTCAGGGAGGCTAAGAAAGAGGTCGAGAAAATACTGGCGTACGAGACCGGGTTGTCGAGCGAGCTGGGTATACGAACGTTTGTTGGGCCGATGACCGCCGTCGCCCCCGTGCTCCCAATACCGGCCGTCAAGAGGCCCAAGTTAGACTACGACAACGCCGTGGTTCTCGGAGTAGAAATCGAGGAGAACACCCCGGTGCTCGTGCCTACCGACTTGCTTACTAAACACATGCTAGTCATCGGCCCTACCGGTCGAGGTAAGACGACACTCTTGGCCAATCTGCTCCAGGTATTCGCCTCCTTGGGAACCGGTATCTTCCTTGGAGTGGACTTCAAGGGAGATCTGGCCTCGTACTTAGAGGGGGGAATCGCTAAGGTAGTCGAGCCCAGGGAGTACCCTCTCTCTATTAGGAGCCTAGCTAGTGGGGGTCTAGAGGTCAAGAGCCTTATAACCGATATCTTGTCCTCGTCGCTACAAGTGCCGAGGGACAGTCTCGTCGAATTAGTGGAGTACGTCTACTCTCTCTTGGCAGACGACCGTTTAGAGGGCGGTATCAGGGCGGACGTTCTGCCGCTAATCGAGTTACTTAGGGGCGACGCGTCCACCAGTAATCTACGCGAGTTGATCCTGGGCGACAACGTCCTTGTAAATCTGGGTGGGTATGGCTACGCGTTCCAAACAGCTTACGGTCTTTCACTCTTGTACCTAGCCAAGGACGCGCTCTTTAAGAGAAGCACAAGTGAGCTGAGACTGCTCGTGGTCGACGAAGCGTGGAGGGTGAGCAGGTCTAGGCTCGTAGTAGAGCTGTTCAAGGAGGGGAGGAGTAGAAGGGTGGGTGTAGTTCTATCCACTCAGAACCCCGGGGACATCCCCAGGGAGGTCTTCGAGAACGCTCACCTAATAGTAGTCTTTGGATCACCTAACGAGAAGTACGCTCGAACCGTCGCGGAACTCCTCGGGCTAGAGTACGATGCCCTGTCTAAGAAGCTCGGCCGGCTCGGCGTCGGCGAAGCAGTGCTTCTAAACACCCTAGACCCTCACCCAGTAGTATTTAAGGTCAGAAACCCGGTGAAGAAAAACAGTGGTGATGAGCGGCGAGCATCCTGAGCAGTGATGTGTGCGGTCGTATCTGACAGTAAAAGAGTTTAATAAGCGACTCTGCGTGTCTCTCTAGCTTGGGTGGTATAGGTGGGGGGTAAGCAGAAGACCACCATATTTATGACTAAGGAGAAGAAGTCGTCGAGCGAGAAGAAGCCCAAGCCCGAGGAGAAACCTGAGAAGGGTAAAGAAAAGGGTAAGTAGGTTTGGGGCATGTCGTTCACGTCGTCCTTCCGTCAAGCGTTTTAACGGTAGAGCCCCCTGGGCTACCTAGGCTTCTCAAAGCCTATCAGATACTGAGGTACTCCTCGATATTCGGCGTGGAGAAGGCGGTTTTCTTCAAAGACTTCTCGACCAGTGAAAAGGATCACGGGGCTGCGAGGGCCTTCATAGAGAAGGTCTGGAACTACTACAAGACGCCCCCTTATCTGAGGAGGAAACTAGTCCCACTCGACAGGGACCTGAGAGGCGTGGGGATACTGCCGCCTCTTCGGCTGGAGTCCTTTCACGTCTCCAAGAAACCGTATACAGGCCAGGTGAGACCCGCACTAGTAAAGCGTTTGGCGGACGGCTGTTTCGCCGACATAGGGGTCGGAGAGGACTTTTACGTCGAAGGAGAGTGTAGAGAGGGAGTTCGGCAGGTGAGAGTAGTAGACCCGGTTAAAAAGGTAGTGGAGCTGACGGAGACGAAACTCTACACGGGTCCGGAGGTCGCTTTCAAAAACTCCCTCAGGGAAGTGCTAGAGGAGTACACCGGAAAGAGCTTTCTACTCGCCACCGACAGGAGAGGACGAATACCATCCCTAGTAGCCGATGCGAAGAGATTGACGGGTAAAAAAGTCGTGGTCTTATTCGGGTCTCCTAGCCACGACCTCTTCGAAATGTCTGTGGCCGAAGGCTTCAACCTTAGGATGTTCGTTGACGACGTGTGGAACACGATACCTGGTCAGAAAGTTGTTACCGTGAGAACAGAGGAGGCTCTAGTCATAACCCTTGGAATAGTCAATATACTATTGGTCTCGACCACGTGACGCGTAGAGGGCCGTCCCGACCCAGCTCGCTTTGAGGTCATCTTTAAAACCTTGTCTAAGTGTTTACATTGAGTAGCCTGGGGTATGCTTAATGGGTCATAGAAAACTAGAAGCGCCGAGACACGGGAGCCTCGGCGTAAGGCCGAGGAAGAGGGCTAGCGAGCTGACGGTACGCGTGAGGACCTGGCCCGCAAAGACATGGATCGAGCTACTCGAGGAGAGGTACGGGAGCGAAGTCGAGAAACTCAACGTCGTTAAAAGGCCCACGCTACTAGCGTTCCCTGTGTACAAGGCCGGTATGACACATGCTATGGTAGTAGAGGACAGGCCCCACACGCCTTTAACAGGCAAACCCGTCTTTACACCTGTCACGGCACTAGACGCCCCGCCTATAGTGGTTTTAGGTCTGAGGACATACGTCTCCGAGAACGGCTCTTTGAAGACCTACGGAGAGGCGTGGAGAAGCCCCGTTAACGCCGTTGTCGAGGTCTTCGAGAAGTTTTACAAGGACAACCCGTTCTTCAAGGACGAGGCAGCCAAGGACATCGTGAGAAAGTACCTCTCCGGCTTGAGGAAGGTCAACCACGGCCTCGTCAAACCGGACCCGAGTAGTGAATATGGGTTTAAGTTTATCGAGACGGACTACGAGAGCAGATTGAAACAAATCTTGACGGGTGACGTGAGGGCCGTCAGTCTGATCGTTTCGACTATACCGGTTCTCTCGGGGATCGGCAAGAAGAAGCCAGAGATCTTCGAGATCAGAGTAGGGGGTGGGAAGATCGACGAGATAACCTCGTACGCCGAGAAAGTGACTGGAGGGTACGTGAGCGTCACAGACGTCTTCATTGAGGGCCAGCTCGTCGACGTTATAGGTGTAACTAAGGGGAAGGGCTTCCAGGGCGTTATAAAGAGATTCGGCGTGAAGGAGCTGCCCAGGTGGCACAAACACAGGAAGGGTAGTAGAAAGATTGGTGCCAGGAGCCCGGGCTTCGGCACGATGAGCGAGCCGCCTCAAGCAGGCCAAATGGGGTTCCACAGGAGGACGGAGTTGAATAAGCGGATCCTCAAAATCGGCTTGAACGGTCTTGAGATAGTGCCGAAGGGTGGGTTCCTACACTACGGCCTGATCTACGGCCCTTACATACTGATCCATGGCAGCGTCATAGGGACTGTTAAGAGGGTCTTACTGCTTAGACACCCCGTTAGGCCGCCTGCCGGCTGGATACCTTTAACACCCCCGCAAATAACATACCTGAGCCTTGAAAGCAAGCAGGGTGTGTAGCTGTGACCTGGCAACTACTAGTCAGGGTCTCCTCGTCGGAGAAGAAAAAGGTGGGCGTGCTAGACGAGAACGCTAACAAAGTAGGCGAAATAGAGCTGCCTCTAGTATTCAACGTCCCTATTAGAGCAGACCTGATCAGGAGGGCTTTCCTGGCAGCCTTCACAGCGAGGTTACAACCCAAGGGTAGAGACCCTCTAGCAGGCAAGAGAACTAGTGCCTACAGCTGGGGTGTAGGGTACGGTCTAGCGAGGGTGCCTAGAAACCCCAACGGGAGAGCGAGGTTTGTTGTTAGCGCTAGAGGTGGGCACGCAGCCTTCCCGCCAACCCCTGATAGGGTGCTGAGAGAGGAGATCAACAAGAAGGAGAGGGCTCTCGCTCTCGCAAGCGCTTTGGCGGCGACGAGCAGTATCGAGCTGGTCAGGAGAAGAGGGCACGTATTCGGTGTGAACCAGCTACCAGTTGTTCTAGCCGATAGTGTCGAAGACTCTATTGACTCGACTCGGAAAGCCAGGGAGCTGCTGGTCAAGCTCGGTCTATGGAGCGACGTGGAGAGGAGCCGGGATGGAACCGGGATAAGGGCTGGCAAAGGGAAGATGAGGGGTAGAAGGTATGTGGAGCCCAAGAGCATTCTATTCGTCGTGTCTAGTACCGAGAAGCCGTTTGCTAAGGCTGTAAGGAACTTGCCGGGAGTCGACGTCACCACGCCCAAAGACCTAAGCGTCCTCCACCTCGCCCCTGGCGGCGTACCTGGAAGGCTCACCGTCTTCACGAAGAGCGCTCTCGAGGAGATAGGAAGGCGGTTCGAGGTGATACCCCTATGAGCGAGCAGGACAGGTTGGCTAAAGTCATCATCAGGCCCGTCCACAGCGAGAAGGCCTTGACGCTCATAGACAAGAACAATACACTAGTGTTTATAGTCGACAGAACCGCTAACAAGACTCTCATAAAAGAGGCCGTTGAGAGGCTCTTCAACGTCAAGGTGGTCAAGGTTAATACGGTGATCACGCCTAGAGGTGAAAAGAAGGCTTACGTCAAGCTGGCTAGCGAATACAAGGCTAGCGATGTAGCCGCCCAACTAGGCTTACTGTGAGGTGGTTTGTATGGGTAAGAGGATACTCCCCCAGAGAATGGGTAGGGGCTCACCTACATTCAGGAGTCCGGGACACTTACGCGTCGCCCCTGCCAAGTATCCCCAACTACCCTTAGACAAGACCGTTAAAGGGAAAGTCGTGGACCTGGTGCACGACCCCGGCAGGTGGGTGCCGCTAGCTAGGGTAGTACTAGAGACAGGCGAGGAATTCTATATGCCAGCTGTAGAGGGGATGTACGTAGGGCAAACGATCGAGATAGGCCCTGAGGCCAAGATCGAGAACGGCAACATCCTACCGGTGGGGAAGATCCCCGAGGGTACTCAGGTCGCCAACGTGGAGAAAACCCCCGGTGATGGGGGGAAGTATGCGAGGGCTGGCGGGACGTATGCTGTGGTGGTTGGGAGGTCGGGGAACAGGACGCAGATACAGTTGCCCAGTGGGCGTGTAGTCGAGGTACCTAACGAGGCTAGGGCCACTATAGGCGTGGTAGCTGGAGGAGGTAGGGTCGAGAAGCCGCTCTTGAAGGCTGGTGCTTCCTACTACAAGTGGAAGGCAAAAGCCCACAAGTGGCCCAGGGTACGCGGTCTCGCAATGAACCCTGTCTCTCACCCTCATGGAGGCGGCAGGCACGTAGGTAGGCCTACAACGGTTGCTAGGAACACCCCGCCCGGTAGGAAGGTCGGTCATATAGCGGCGAGAAGGACTGGGAGAAGAAAGGGTAAATAACCTTTTTACACAATGCTGTTCTGGAAAAAGAGCTGACACCTGCTCATAGGTCTCGGTCGAGATGGCGGTTGACGGTGATAAAGTCACCGACCCGATAGTAAGTAAGGTCCGTGAGATCTACTCCCAGACCATCCGGAGGTACCCAGTGATAAGAAACCCGCCAGATATTATCAGGTATCTCAGGGAGCACTTCAAGCTCATTGTTAAACCGTACATAGTGTACATCACAGTGGCGGCGTTCTTAAACAACAGACCCGTTCTGTTCGAGGGGCCGCCTGGTACTGGGAAAACAGAAATAGGCGAGGCGATTTTAAGCCTCTGGAGCGGCAAGTCGGCGTTCGTCCTGCCCTGTAGCGAAAACTACGACGAGTACCGTGTCATAGGGGACTTTCACCCCGCAATGGCGATGAGTAAGGGCTTCAACGAGGAGAGCTTTATACCGAGACCTTTACTAGCAGCCATGATACTTGGCACAGGGGTCTTAATAGACGACATAAGGAGGAGTAGCGAAGAGTTCCAGAACCTCTTGCTGGATATAATAGATAAGAGGAGGATCATAATCCCGGAGCTGAAGCGGGTCTACTACCAGAGGGATGACGGCTTTCAGATCATTCTCACGAGCAACCCCTACGACATAGCACAGGGTGAGCTGAGCGACGCCTTCCTGAGGCGGGTCGTCAGGGTGGAGTTCAGGTACCCGACCCTCGAGGAGGAGTTCGAGGTGATAAAGTTGAGGCTAGGAGACCTGATTAATAGGCTAGAGCCCAAGCTGATCGAGGAGGCCCTTCAAATCGTAAGGACCCTTCGCCAGAAAGCCGTGTACAAGCCGGGTATTTCAGATAGCGTCATGTGGCTTACGCTGGCTTCTCTACTCGCAGAGGCGCGGGGGCTGGAAAAGGCCGGTAGAAACGAGTTAGTCGAGGCAGGCAGGGCAGTACTGCTCAAGAACGTCGAGGACGAGGCGTTGTTGAATGAGCTACTACCAACACGTGAGTGACGAGTTCAAGAGCCTAGTAAACAAGGTGCTCGACGAAGTATACGAGAGAGTTAAGAGTGCGGGGAGAATCCCTACAGGACGGCTCGAGGACTTAGCAAGGATAAGGTTGACGCTCGAGCTCCTAAACTACGAGGCGGGCACGGTAAAAAGCGAGGTAATCGAGGAGTTCTACAAGTCCAACCTTGCGAAGCAAGAGCCAACAGGCTATGGGGGCTGGCTCTACAAACCAGGTAGAGAAAGCGTTCACAAAGTTCTGTCGAGCAAGGGTAAGAGACTGAGACTAAGTGACGTCATCAGGGAGGGCACCGCAGAAGAGGTTCTTAACTACGTGTGGCTCAGGGCGAACAAAGTTCTATACAGAGACAAGAGCGGTAAGCTCGCCATAGACAAGAGCGAGGCTCACAGAGCCGTTGTGGAGGAGAGACCAATATCGGCTAGGGACGTACTTAAGTACCTGAAAGAAGTTCCGAGCAAGTACTGGGCCAGTGTGATAACGAGCGAGCTGCTCACGTCGTTGGACTACGACCAGATCGAAGAACTTGTGAAGAGCTACTACGGTCACAGTAAGACGGTGGACAAGAGAATCCTAGACTTCGTGTTAACAAAAGCGGGCGCCGGCGGCGAGGGCGATAAATTAGGTGTCATATTGAGTTTGATGAAAAGGCTCGGTAAGCAGGCGTCTAACAAGATCAGGTCGCTAGTAGACGAGCTGGTGTCTACAACCGACTTGAGAGACATAGAGAAGCAACCCCTCGCCGAGAGGTGGGCCGTCGTCTCTAGCCTCTACAGGGATAGCAGGCTTAGGAGCAGGATGTCTTCGCTCTCACCACTATCTCTAGCCGGGTTGACGAGCGTAGAGAAACTAGATGACACAGCAAGGAACAAGGCCCTGCTCGGCAAGGCTCTTAGACACTACTTAAACTACCTAGTGACCGGTGACCAGGCCGAGAGAGAAGCCGCCTTGTACTACGCAGGGAGGGTGGAGCCCGCCGTCCTTGAGCCACAACACAGAGCGATCCTAGAGAAGATACTGAGCGACGACCAGAGGCTTCTGCTTCACCTGGTCTCGAAGGTCTACCCCGACGACACCTTGGAGCTGATCTCGATGAAATTGTCGGATGTTTTCTCAACGAGAGGTCTCGACTACGTTGTACTTGAGAGGGCGATAAAGCTGAGTTACCGGGTCTTCGAGAGGGCGCGACGCGGTGTACCGGTCGGGGGCAGAAAAGTCAGGTCCGTCAAGGGGAGACTCGATGTAAGGTCAACGTTGTTCAACTACGCTAGGTTTAACTACAGGATGGTGTTCGAGGACTCCCCGAGAAAAAGGAGCATAACGGCCGTTGTAGACGTCAGTGGGAGTATGCTCAGGTACAGTATGTGGACGCTGGTAGCGCTGGCTAGCATGGTAGAGCTTGTAGACAAGATAGTCTTGTTCTGGGACAGAACCGAGGTCGTGAGACCACCTGTGAAGAAGACAAGGCCCCTCATCTACAGGTTCCTCGAAAGAGTCTACACGCAGAGGTTCAAGGGGTATACGAATATCAGCCAGGCCATCAGAGTAGCGGTGAGCAGTCGCCCTGGAAGGATCGTCGTTCTCGTGTCCGATCTTCAGCAGACCGTGAGAGACGTAGACCCCTGGCTAGAAGTGCGGAACCTTATCGATAGAGGCATTAGAGTGGTCGTGGTCGCGCCGCCGAGACACAATAGAGACGTCTTGAGGAGGCTCGAGAGTATAGGTTGCGAGACGGTAATCGTTAAAAATCCCAGCAAGATACCCATTTACCTTAAAAAGAGGTTAAACATTAAAATCTAGACGCAGGCATATCAGGATCGAGTGCTTACAGGTGTATTAGCGTGGCCTTGGACTTGAAAGAGATGCCGCCCGAGTGGAAGAAGTTCAGGTACAGGGGGAAGACCCTCGAAGAGTTGCTGTCCATGCCGATGGACGAGCTGATCGAGCTGTTGCCAGCCAGGGCTAGGAGGAGCCTGAAGAGGGGTTTCACGAAGGCCCAGATCAGATTGCTCGCGAAGATAAGGAAGATCAGGCAGAACCCCGACCTCGCGAAGAAAGCCGTCATAAAGACCCATGTGAGGGACATGATCGTGCTACCCGAGATGGTGGGGTTGACGATAGCCGTTTACAACGGGAAAGAGTTCGTACCAGTGAAGATAACCCCCGAGATGATAGGGCACTACCTTGGCGAGTTCAGCCCGACGACCAAGAAGGTCGTCCACGGAGAGCCGGGTCTCAAGGCGACCCGGAGCAGTATGTTCGTAGCCCTGAAGACGTAGGGTGGTCGAATGCCGACTTGGCACTACTCACTACAGTTGAGGGACGAGTCGAAAATTGCAAAGGCTGTGAGGTACGACATACCGGTCTCTATAAAGTACATGAGAGAAGTCGTCTCGGTCATCAGGGGGATGAAACTAGAAGACGCCAAGAAACTCCTGGAAAACGTTATTAAACTAAAAGAGCCGATCCCGTTCAGGAGGTACCATGGCAAAGTCAGCCACAAGAGAGGGCTAGCCGACAAGTACGGTTGGCCAGCCGGCAGGTACCCGGTTAAGGCGGCAAAGTACCTTCTCGAACTCCTCGAGAACGTGGAGGCCAACGCCGAAAACAAGGGGTTGGACAAGGACAAGCTGGTCATAATACACATAGCAGCACACAAAGGGGTCACGCTGAAGAGGTACATGCCTAGGGCTTTTGGTAGGGCGACTCCCAAGTTCCGTAGAACAACGCATGTGGAGGTCATAGTTAGAGAGGCGAGCTGACATGGTGGGCTCGAGGGTAAAACAGTACTTCATAAACCTTGGGTTGAAGAAGACGATGATCGACCAGTTTCTAGCTAGCTACTTCGTTGACGCGGGTTACGCGGGTGTAGAGCTTTACAAGACCCCTACAGGGCACAGAGTCGTGATATACGCCGAGTATCCGGGGAGGCTGATCGGTAGGGGTGGCTCTGTGATCAGGAAGCTCACAGCGATCTTCCAGACGAGGTTCGGGCTGGAAAACGTAAACATAACGGTTTCCCCCGTGACGGACGCAGACCTGAATGCCAGGGTCGTAGCGTTCCGCATAGTCAGAGCCCTCGAGAAAGAGATACCGTACAGAAGAGTTATGATGGCCATGCTAAAGAGGATCATGGACGCGGGAGCGCTCGGGGCCGAGATCGTGATCAGTGGTAAGCTCAGAGGCGAGAGGGCAACATACGAGAAGATGAGAGCCGGGAAAATTTACAAGGCGGGAGACCTGGTCGATTACATAGTGGACAGGGCTGTTGCTAAGACTCTGCTAAAGCCTGGTATATTCGGTGTTGAGGTCATCATTGTCAAACCGTCTATGCCGTTACCGGACCAGGTCGAGCTGAAACAGCTGAAACCCGAGGAGTTGCAAGCACTACTGCAGCCCCAGGTAAAAGAAGGGGCACCAGTAGGGGGTGGTAGTGGTGAAGGCCAGTGAGATAAGGAAAATGCCGCCCGAGGAGAGAGTAAGGAAACTTGTAGAGCTCCGAATGGAGCTGATCAAGCTGAAAATGCAGGCGAGGGTTGGGACTCTCACCAATACTAGTAGAATTAGGAACATTAAGAGGGACATTGCAAGAATTCTCACGGTTATGAGAGAGGAGGCCTTAAAAAAGAGCTCTGTAGGGGCGGTCACTAGAGAGAGGACTACTGAAGGTAGTCCGGCGGTTGAGAATAAGCAGTAAGAACATTCTTTTCCACGAGATAATAGGCCTAAGAGTGAGGATCCTATCCTATACAGACACAAACCTCAACGGGCTCGAAGGAGTAGTAATAGACGAGACCCTGAAAACCCTCCTCATAGAGACAGCGGGGGGCAGAAGGATCAGGGTTTTTAAACAGAACGGTGTATTTGAATTTGAGCTCCCACACGGTGAGGTAGTGGTTATAAAGGGGGATTTAATTTTAGGTAGACCAGCTGAAAGGCTTAAGAGGTTGAAGAGGCGGTTAAAGTGAGCGCTGTGCAGGTCCGGAACGTGGGTATAAGGGGCGTGGAGCCGCCCAGCGAGACTTGTAATGACCCTAAGTGTCCGTGGCACGGTCACCTGAAGGTCCGCGGCGTTATTTTGACTGGCGTTGTTAAGAGCGCGAAGATGCAGAAGACTGTTGTGGTAAGGCACGACTACTTGTACTACGACCCAAAGTACAAGAGGTACGAGAGGAGGCACAAACACATCCACGCGCATCTACCACCCTGTATCAAAGTCAAAGAAGGGGATGTTGTAGTCATCGGCGAGACAAGGCCTTTAGCCAAGAGCGTGTCTTTCGTAGTCCTAGGCGTCGTGAAGAGAGGTGGTTGAAATGGGCGCGAAGAGAGCGGTAGCAGGGAAGCCCGCTTTCTCCAGGCGGAAGGTGAACACCGGTCTCCAGGTCGGGTCGAGAGTCGTTGTGACCGATAACAGTGGTGGGAAAGAGGCGATGATCATAGGAGTGCCAGGGTATAAGGGTAGACTGAGAAGAGTCCCTCCAGCTGGAGTAGGAGACCTAGTGGTAGTAACCGTGAAGAAGGGAAGTCCGAGCGTCAGGAAGCAGATCTTCAAGGCCATTATAGTCAGGCAGAAAAGACCCTACCGAAGACCGAACGGTGTGTGGGTGGCTTTCGAGGACAACGCCGTGGTCCTGTTAACACCAGAGGGAACCCCGAAAGGTAGTGAAATTAGAGGCCCGGTTGCTAGGGAGGCAGCGGAGAGGTGGCCTCAGATAGCGAACCTTGCCACGATGATAGTTTAGGTGGTATGTATGTCCTTAACCAAGTCTAAGAAGCCCTCTAAACAGCGAAAAGCCCTTTACAACGCGCCCCTCCACCTGAGGCACAAGTTCATGACGGCTAAACTTAGCGACGAATTGGTGGAGAAGTACGGGGTTAAAAGGCTGCCCGTACGTAAGGGGGACACCGTTAAGATCCTAAGGGGTGACTGGAAAGGTCACGAGGGTAAAGTGGTAGAAGTCGACCTAAAGAGGGGGCGTATCTTTGTCGAGGGTGTTCAAGTTAAGAAGGCAGACGGTACGCTTGTGTACTACCCTATACACCCCAGCAAGGTCATCATCACTAAACTAGACCTGAGCGACAAGTATAGAATGAAGATCATAGAGCGACGGAAAAGGGGTGAAAGCAAGTGACCGGCTCTAGGCACTTAAAAGCCCTTGCGGCACCCTACTACTGGCCTATCCTGAGGAAAAAGTACAAGTGGACGGTGAAGCCTTCCCCAGGTCCGCACCCCATCGAGTACTCGCTACCCCTACTAATAGTCGTCAGGGACGTCTTTGGCTACGCCGAGACGGCGAGAGAGGCTCGGAGACTTATCTCCGAGGGACACTTCGAGATCGACGGACGCGTTGTACGGGACTACAAGTTCCCGGTAGGATTCATGGACGTCCTCCACATTAAACCGACCGACGAGTACTACAGGGTGGTACCAGTCCCCACGAAAGTGATAGGCTTCGTGAAGATCCCCAAGGAAGAAGCATCGTTCAAGCTGTGCCGGATACAGAACAAGACTACCGTGAAAGGCGGCCACATACAGTTGAACCTACACGACGGTAGAAACGTGTTGATTAGGGTGAAGGACCCGAGAAACCCGGTAGAGGACGTCTACGAGACGCTCGGAACAGTCCAGTTGTCCCTGGCAGACAACAAGATCTTGGACTACATCCCACTCGCTGAGAACAACCTGGTAATAATATCGGGTGGAAGGAACGTAGGGCGGGTCGGCCTACTGAAAAAGGTACATAGAGGTATGGGTGTGAAGAGGAGTGTTGCCGTCATTGAAGACAGAAACGGGAACTTGTTCCAGACCAGCCTGAACTATGTCTTTGTAATAGGCAGGGACAAGCCACTAATAACGCTCCCCGAGGCTGTGTGGAAATGAGCACCAAGCTCGTAATAGACGAAGACAAGATCTTATCGAAGTGGAACAGTAATCCCATGCTCAAGCCAAGGATAGCCAAAGTAACCGTCAACATCTCGGTCGGCTCGGAGACCGAGAGACTAGGCAAAGCCATGAAGGTTCTCGAGGAGCTGACGGGCGCCAAGCCCGTGCCCAGGAGAGCAAAGAAGACCATCAGGGACTTCGGTATCAAGAAAGGAGAGAACATAGCGGCGATCGTCACGCTACGGGGGGAGAAGGCCATAGACTTCCTTAGAAAGGCTCTTGAGGCTGTAGGGTACAGGTTGAAGGAGTCCAGCTTCGACGACTACGGTAACGTCTGCTTCGGGGTCAAAGAGCACATCCACATACCCGGCGTAAAGTACGACCCGGAGGTGGGCATCTTCGGAATGGACGTCTGCATTACGATCGAGAGACCAGGTTACAGGGTCATGAGGAGGAAAAGAGCTAGAAAAAGGAGAGTGCCCAGGAGGCACAGGGTCTCGAAAGAGGAGGCAATAGTCTTGCTTAAGCGCGAGCTCGGAGTCGAGATAGTTCCAGAGTAGGTGGTGGCGGTGGGGAAGTACAGGCCGCCTAAGGAGAGGAGCTTCGGTAAGGGGAGTAGAAGGTGCCGGAGGTGCGGGGCGAGAGACGCTGTGATACAGGCCTACGGCCTCTACTTGTGCAGGCAGTGCTTCAGAGAACTAGCCTACTCTATAGGGTTCAAAAAGTATGGTTAAATAAGCCATTTAACCCGATATAAAGGAGAGGTGTTGCTTATGGTGATGATGGACACGCTCGCTAACGCCCTCGCGGCGATACAGAACGCGTCGATGAGGTCGAAGAGCGAAGTGCTCATCATGCCAGCCTCTAAGCTCATACTCAACGTCTTGAAAGTCCTCCAGAGGGAAGGGTATATTGGCGAGTTCGAGTACATCGACGACGGGAGATGGGGTAAAATAAAGGTACAGCTACTTGGCAGGATTAACAAGATCGGTGTCATAAAGCCGAGGTACAGTGTGACATATAGGGAGCTATCAGAATTCCCAGACTGGTTGAAGAAATACCTCCCGGCGTACAACATAGGTATCTTGATAGTGAGCACGTCGAAGGGGGTCATGAGCCACAGGGAGGCGGTAGAGAAACACGTTGGCGGCGTACTACTAGCGTACGTCTACTAGGTGGTGGCAATGGTAAAAATGATACACTACAGCTCGACCGTTGAAGTGCCGGAAGGGGTAAGCGTCCAGGTAGACGGGATGAGGGTCAAGGTCCGGGGCCCTCTCGGCGAGCTGGAGAGAGATTTTAGCCACGCGAGGGGCATTCTCATCAGAGTCGAGGACAACAAAGTAATCGTAGAAGGCTTTTACTTGGACAGGAAGAAGAAGGCGCTCGTAGGCACAATCGCGGCGCATATCAGAAACATGATCACGGGTGTCACAAAGGGCTTCACGTATAAGCTGAAGATAATCTACTCGCACTTCCCGATCACTGTACAGGTAGACGAGAAAAACCGCGTTGTCAGGATAAAGAACTTCCTCGGCGAGAAGGCTGACAGAATCGCTAAAATCTTCGGCGAGAAGGTGAAAGTAAAGGTGTCAGGGGAAGACGTAATAGTTACAGGTATAGACATAGAGGAGGTTGGACAAACAGCAGCTAATATAGAAAGGGCTACTAGGATCAAGGACCTAGACCGGAGGATATTTGTTGACGGGATCTACATATACGAGCGGGGTGTAGGAATTGAAAAGTAGAATAGAGCGCTTACTCGAGTTGAGAAGGAAGATCAAGGAGAAGAAGCCAGAGTTCCTCAGGTATCTGTGGTGGAAGAAACCGAAGTTCAAGAACGACCTCAAGTGGCGGAGACCTAAGGGTATCGATAACAAGGTCAGGAGGAAGTTGAAGGGGTACCCGCCGCTGGTGTCGGTGGGTTATGGTGGTCCAGCCGAGGTAAGGGGTTATCATCCATCGGGGTTAGTACCAGTAACTGTTTCGAATGTAGACGAGATCGATAAACTGGATCCTTCGAAGAACATCATATATATTAGTGCGGCTACGGGATTGAAGAAGAAGATTGAGATATACAGAGCGGCGGTAGCGAAAGGCTTTAAGGTGGCAAACCCGCCCGCGCTAACTGAGGGGGTGCGGTAATGGCGGACTTAAGCCTCCAGAAAAGGCTTGCCTCGGAAATACTCGGTGTAGGGGTCTCGAGAATCAGGATCGACCCCGCTAGAGTAGAGGATGTAGCAGACGCCATCACTAGAGAGGAGATCAAGAGGCTCATCAAAGACGGGGCCATATACGTAGAGCCCGCTCACGGGAACACGGGTTACAGCAGTAAAGTTAGGCGTGAACAGAGGAGGAAGGGTAGGAGAAGGGGGCACGGCAAGAGGAAAGGGGTCAAAACGGCGAGGACTGACGAGAAAGAGGTCTGGATGAGCAGGATTAGGAAGATCAGAAGGTATCTACGGTATCTCAGAGACAACAAGATCATAGACAGGAAGACGTACAGGAGGCTCTACAGGCTTGCTAAGGGTGGTTTCTTCAAGTCCTTCAACTCCCTCAGAACGTATCTGATCGAGCACGGGTACTTGAAGCAGTAGGGTGTTCAACATGGCAAGGGGGCCTAGGTATAAAGTTCCGAGGAGAAGGAGGAGAGAGGGTAAAACTAACTACTACAAGAGGTACAAGATGCTCTTATCGGGTAAGCCGAGGTTCATCGTGAGAAAGACCCTAAACTACATATGGGTGCAGGTGGCAGTGGCCAGACCAGAGGGCGACCACATAATAGCGGCAGCCCACTCGTACGAGCTGGTGAAGAAGTACGGCTGGAAGGGTGGTACAGCGAACACGCCGTCAGCTTACCTGACTGGTCTGCTGGCCGGCTTTAGAGCCTTAAAGAAAGGCATTAAAGAGGCAATTCTGGATATAGGGCTTCACTCGCCGACGAAAGGTGGTATAGTGTTTGCGGCGGCTAAAGGGGGCATAGACGCCGGTCTGCAGATCCCGGTGGGCGAGGGGATGTTCCCCAGCGAGGAGAGGATTAAGGGTGAGCATATAGCTGCGTGGTCCAAGATCCTCAGGGAGAAAGGGCTTTTAGAGAGGTACTTCTCAAGGTATTTAGCTAGGGGTCTTAACCCGGAGGAGTTGCCTCAACACTTCGAGGAGGTAAGGAAGAAGATAATTGTAGAGTACGGTGGTTGATATGAGTATGAGTGCTGTGGATAAGGCGGCCTTGGAGAAGTGGGTTCCGAGGACGAAAGTCGGTAAGATGGTACTAGAGGGCAAGATCACGTCTCTTAAGGAGATATTCGAGAAGAACCTACCACTATTAGAGCCGGAGATAGTCGACTACCTCTTACCCAATCTCAAGTACGAGAGGATAGACGCGGGCCTCGTACAGAAGATGACCGACGCCGGTAGGAGGACTAGGTTCAGGGTTGTGGTGGTAGTAGGTAACGAGGACGGCTTTGTCGGGGTCGGACTAGGCAAAGCCAAACAGTACGTGGAAGCGCTGAACAAAGCGCTAAGAGACGCCAAGTTGAACATTATCCCTGTCAAGAGGGGTTGCGGTAGCTGGGAGTGCAGGTGTGGAGAGCCGCACAGCGTTCCGTTCACGGTCGTTGGGAAGAGTGGCAGCGTCAGGATCGTGATTAAGCCTGCCCCTAAGGGTACAGGTCTAGTCGCTGGAGAAGTCGCCAAAGTCGTGTTGAGACTCGCGGGCATAAAGGACGCCTGGACAGAGACCTTCGGCGAGACGAGGACGTCGGTCAACTTCGCCAAGGCGACTCTAAACGCTCTCAAGAACACCTATAAGTTTGTTACGCCGCTCGACTGGCTGAGGGGCTAGGGGTTGGGCGATGCCAGTGCTCTATGCGATTATCAGGGTTAGAGGTGTTCCAGACACCCCGCCCGACGTCGAGCACACGCTAAAGTTGCTGAGGCTGAGAAAAAAGTACCACATGGTAATATACCCAAAGGACCTGCCAGGCCTCGAGGGAATGTTGAGGGTAGTAAAGGACTGGGTAACCTGGGGCGAGATCGACGAGGAGACGCTCGCGCAAGTCTTGGAGAAGAGGGGTAGGGTCGTAGGCGGCTCTAGGCTAACCACTGAGCTACTGAAGAAGTACTTCAACGTAGGTAGCTACGAGGAGTTGGCGAGGAAGATTTTCGCAGGCGAGGTTGTCCTCCACAAACAGGAGATCATAAAACCCGTTTTCAGGCTACACCCGCCGAGAGGCGGGTTCAAGGGTAGCATTAAAAAGCCCATTGGAGATCATGGCGAACTAGGCTACCGCGGGCCAGCGATCAACGAGTTGATCAAAAGAATGCTATGAGGTGTTGGAGATGGTAGTCAGGAGGAGGAAGAAGAGCAGGAAGCTACGGGGTAGGACGCGCACCATGGGGTGGGGTAGGGTAGGACAGCACAGAAAGAGTGGTTCGCGAGGAGGCTTCGGCGCGGTTGGGATGCACAAGCACAAATGGATCTGGATGTTGAAGTACGCGCCAAACTGGTATGGGAAACACGGCTTTGTCAACCCGACGAGTAAGACGGAAGACGTCCGTGAGATCAACGTGGGGTTACTAGACGAGATAGCAGAAAAACTAGTTAGGGAGGGCAAGGCCGTCATCGAAGGAGACCTGATAGTCATCGACGTTACTAAACTCGGGTTTAACAAGGTGACGGGTTCAGGAAAAGTCACTAGGAAAATGAAGATCATCGCAGAGTACGTGACAGAGAACGCTAAGAAGAAAGTAGAGGAAGCCGGCGGGCTAGTTCAACTCCTCGAGCGACGTTAACGTTCTCAACGGATAAGTTTTAATAAGCTACTTGATATCTCTAACCCAGATAGCTTAATTTACGCCAGCAACCCGCTGGTGTCCATGATGGGAGCCTTAGACGTAATGGCTAGGATAGCCGACTACTTGCCTGCCGCCAAGAAGCCGGATAGGAAACCTTCCTTGTACGAGAGGCTGTTCTGGACCGCTATGGCGCTAATAGTATACCTAATACTTGCTAACACCCCTCTGTACGGTATCCCTATTCAGCCGGCCTCGCAACAACAGATACTGCTAATACAGGTGATCTTTGCGTCTAATAGGGGGACCCTAATGGAGTTAGGTATAGGCCCGATCGTGACCGCGGGCCTGATAATGCAGATCCTAGTCGGAGCTAAGCTGGTCGACCTCGACCTTACAGACCCAGAGGATAGGAAGAAGTTTACCTCGGCCCAGAAGACGCTGGCGATCATATTGGCCGTCTTCGAGGCTGCGATGTATGTCTTGTCGTGTAGGTATTGGGTAGTCACGGGGCCCAACCCGTTCACTGCGTGTACTGCTTCGTGGTCTACTAGGTTGATAGTGGGGCTCCAGATCTTCGCGGGAGCCTACATCGCGATACTACTCGACGAGATGATACAAAAGGGTTGGGGTATAGGGTCGGGTGTCAGCCTCTTCATCCTGTCCGGTGTTGCGACAATAATCTTCTGGAACATATTCAGCCCAGTCGTGATAAACGGAACAGCCGTGGGGTTGATACCCTACCTCATACAGGCCATCTCCACTGGCAGTAGCCTGTCGAGCATAATGATAAGACCCGGCGGGAGGGACCTGGTCGGTCTCATAGCTACGATCGTTGTCGCGGTACTCGTGATCTACTTAAGCAACATGAGGGTTAACATTCCCATTACAACGCCGAGACTTCAGTCAATAAAGACTCGGATACCCCTACAATTCCTTTACGTCTCGAACATCCCTGTCCTGTTTGTGGGTATATTGTACGCGGACATCCTAGTATTCGCGTCGCTGTTCAGGACTTACGGAGGTGGCTTGATACCCCAGTGGCTAGTCAACGCACTCGCTACGTACGACCAAAACGGCAACCTAGTCGGCGGGATCGCGTACTACCTGAACTCCCCTCTGGGAGTCTACAGCGCCTATGCCGACCCCGTTAAGACCGTTGTCTACATCGTGGTGCTCGTACTGCTATCGGTAGTGTTCGGCTACATGTGGGTGGAGGTCTCCGGGCTAAACGCGGCCGCTCAGGCGCAACAGCTAGTAGACAGCGGGTTGGAAGTCCCCGGTATGAGGAGGAACCCCAAGGTCTTGGAGAAGATGCTCGACAAATACATAACACCTCTCACAGTGCTGTCCAGTATTATAGTGGGCGTTATAGCAGCGTTATCCGACGTGCTTGGCGTCTACGGCGGCGGAATGGGCCTCTTACTGGCAATCGGCATTGTACAGCAGTACTACATGTTGATAGCGTACGAGAGGGCGCTCGAGGCATATCCATTGCTGAAGAGAATCATAGGGGAGTAGTAGGATTTATTAGACACCGAGCCGATTTTCAGGATAACACGATAACGCTTACAGGGTCGTCAGCGATGCCCAGACCTATGTACAGGACTAGGAGCTGGAGAAGGGTTGTGGTGAGGACGCCAGGGGGCGAGCTTAGAGTCCACTATGAGAAGAGAAGACCCTCCCCTGCCCATTGTGCTATATGTGGACGACCGCTCAACGGTGTCCCGAGGCTCAGGCCGAGTCAGCTGAGGAAGCTCGCTAAGACTGAGAAAAGGCCCGAGAGGATCTACGGCGGAGTTATCTGCCCGAGTTGTCTTGCCAAGCTTATTAGGCGCTCTGTTAGGGCTGCCAGCTAGATAGTCTACATTTTGCGGTGCTGAAGTTGGTGAGGATAGCTGTAAGCGGCCCTCCTGGGAGTGGGAAGACTACACAAGCTAGGAGAATTGCGGACACCTACGACCTGGTCTACTACTCCGCTGGTGGTATTTTCAGAGAGCTGGCCAGAAGCAGGGGGTTGTCGCTGGAGGAGTTATCTCTCGTCGCGCTGAAAGACCCGAGTATCGACCTAGAGATAGACAAGAGGACGTTCCAATTAGCGCACGAAGACAATGTAGTGCTAGACGGCCATCTAACGGCATGGATAGCTAGCGACCTCGTAGACTTTAAGATCTACATAACAGCCCCTCTAAAAGTCCGCGTAGCCCGAATCGCGGCAAGGGACAACAAGCCTTTCGAGGACGCTTTACGCGAGACTATTGTGCGCGAGAGCGTCCAGCGGAAGAGGTTCATAGAGTTCTACGGTATAGACCCGCTGGACCTGTCAATTTTCGACCTAGTCATAGACACGTCAAAGTTGGGTGTGGAGGAGACTTTTGCGATCATAAAGAATAGTATAGACAAGTTTTTAAAAACACATAAAACTGCTAATCATTGAGAGAGGGTGTGGATTATGCCGGCTATTGAGATAGGCAGGATCTGCGTCAAGGTGTCGGGTAGAGAGGCGGGCAGGAAGTGCGTCATAGTCGACATAATAGACGACAGCTTCGTCCTGATTACAGGCCCGAAGAGCCTTACAGGGGTGAAGCGGAGGAGGGTCAACATAAAGCACATAGAGCCTCTAGACAAGAAAATACCGATATCTAGAGGAGCGAGCGACGAGGAGGTATTGAAGGCCATCGGTGAAAGCGGGCTAACGGATTTCATGAAAGAGAGAGTAAAGGTCTCAACCAGCGTCGTCTAGACGACGATGCCCACCTAAACACGGCCGACCCGTACGGCTGTTTTAGTAAAGGTCTTCAGCTCATCGCCTCACCTTTTATCGTGTATTAAGCTCCTTAATAGGTGGCGACTAGTGCATTAAAGACTTAGGGTGGTGCTACCCGATGGGTCTAGTCGAGAGAGGGCTGGAATTCCTAGACCACATAACAGAGAGGGCTGGCTATAAAAACGACTGGATAGTGGTGAGAGAAGCCGACACGTCGAGCGATTACGGTAGACTTCCCTACGAGAGGCCGATCAAGGAGCACATTGTTAACGGAGTGATAAACTTAGACAAACCACCAGGGCCCACAAGTCACGAAGTAGTAGCGTGGGTTAAGAAACTGTTAGGGGTTAGCAAGGCAGGGCACGGGGGTACCCTAGAGCCCCTGTAGACGGGGCGGGGATACCCCAAAGTAACAGGTGTCCTGCCAGTAGGCCTAGAGAACGCCACAAAAGTGATCGGTAACGTAATCCACACGGTCAAGGAGTACGTCATGGTGATTCAGCTCCACGACGCGGTGAATGAGGAGAGTTTGAGGAGGGCTGTTGAGTACTTCAAGGGCGAGATCTACCAGAGACCACCTTTGAGATCGAGCGTGAAGAGAACTCTGAGGAAAAGGAAAGTCTACGAGATAGAGCTGCTCGAGTACAGGGACAAGTTCGCACTAGTCCGCGTACTCTCCGACCCAGGTACTTACATGAGGAAGATAGCTCACGACATAGGGTTGCTACTGGGTGTAGGGGCTCACATGAGGGAGCTCAGGAGGACTAGGACAGGGCCGTTCAGAGAGGACGAGACCCTGTTTACATTGCAGGAGGTCATGGAAGCAGTCACTCTATGGAAGGAGAAAGGGGACGAGAGACTACTCAGGAGAGTAGTACAGCCTGTCGAAGTCTCGGTTGTACACCTACCTAAAGTAATGATACTAGACACGGCAGTAGACGCCATAGCCCACGGAGCCAACCTCGCCGCGCCAGGCGTAGCGAGAGTCACGAGCGACGTGAGGAAAGGATCTACGGTGGCGGTTTTTACACTGAAGGGCGAGCTGGTATCGCTGGGCGTATCCCAGCACGACGCCGCCGAGATCAAAAACATGGACAAGGGCATCGTAGTTAAGACCAAGAGAGTATACATGCAGCCGGGCGTATACCCGCAAGCCTGGAAGAGGCAGGTCTCGAAGAGTTGACCCACTACTTTAAGAAGGGGGCTACAGGGAATAAAGTCGTAGTCACCTACGTCTACAGAGGCGTGTCTCTCCAGTTCATTTCGTACACGAGCCTGTTCTCCGGTAGCGAGGTCGACGAGGGCACTCGACTGTTACTGGAACACCTAAGGATACCCGACGAGGGAGAAGTCCTAGATGTCGGATGCGGTTTTGGCGTCATAGGTATAGCGGTCGCGAGCGTGGCGCCCCGCCTGAGAGTCTACATGGTGGACGTGAACCCGCTCGCAGTTAAGGTCTCAAAGCTAAACGCTAAACTGAATAAGGTGGAGGATAGGGTTGTAGTGGTCCTAGGAGACGCCTACGAGCCTTTCAAAGGGAAGAAGTTTGATGCGATATACTCAAACCCCCCTCTTGCGGCGGGCATGGAGGTAGTGGAGAGGATAGTACTGGGGGCTGTCCACCACCTGAAGAGCGGTGGATGGGCTCAGTTCGTGCTAGCTAAGGGTGGAGAGAGGATTCTTAGCAAGGCGAGAGATGTATACAAGCGCGTTGAAAAGGTCAGCAAGAAAGGGTACACTCTGATATATGCGGAGCCCTAGCACTTCAACTATTCATGGTAGGGAAACTTTGTAAAAGGCCGTCTTAAGCGGTATGCTGTTAGATTAATAAGGTTGCCATCTAATACCCATTTCCATGTCTATAGTGGACAGGTGCCATGAAGCAATAGTGCTAACGGTAGTCCATTAACTTTAGGGTGTTTCTATGATTCAACTGCTGATCGTCTACTGGCTTAACGTCTTCTTGACCACCGTCGTAGCGGGCTACGCACTAAGCGGGGTTATTAGAAAAATGGTTGTTGAATGGCACAAGAAGCCCCCGAGAGTCCTAGAGGTAATTTACAGGTGCTTGGACCGTATGGGCTTAGACACTGCTAACAAGTCCTTCACCGACTACGCTAAAGACTTACTGTTTTTCAATTTCATCTTAATAGCCATCGACACCGTGCTACTCGCTAAACAGGGGCTATTCTTCGGTGGAACCGACCTTCCATGGGACCTAGCTTTCCATACGGCGGTATCCTTCGCGACGAACACGAATCTCCAGCATTACATCGGCGAGACGACGCTAACGAACATGGCTCAAAGCATAGTTATCGGCTCGACGATGTTTCTGGCTCCCGCTACAGGTATAGCAGTTTCGCTAGCATTCCTCCGGTCGCTGATTGGAGAAGGGGCGGGCAACTTCTACCGCGACTTGATAATGACGTTAGGGCTACTGTTGCTACCGCTATCCATCGTCAGCGCAGTACTGCTATCTGCCCTGGGCGTCCCACAAACCTTCAAGGAGTGGGTTCTAGTAGAGAGCCCGTATTCCGGGTCGTTTATGTTGAGGTTAGGCCCAGTAGCCTCGTTCGAGGCGATAAAACTTCTAGGTACTAACGGTGGGGGTTTCTACGGGTCGAACTCCGCCTACCCTCTCGAAAACCCGAGCGGGCTCACGAACTTCATAGAGTCGGTTTTAATGCTACTCATACCTACGAGTATGCTCTTTGCATTCGGCAGGGTCTTAGGGAAACGTAGGGGCCTCTCCCTGTTCGCCGTAGCCTACGTAACGGCTTTCATAATCGTCGGCGTCTCCGTAGTAAGCGGCGTGCCCTCCCTAAACAACCTGATAGAGCCGAGACTCGGCTACCCGGGCACCCTCGTTTTCAATACGGCCGCTCTCTTGTCGAATGCAGGGGCCACGGCTTCGAGTCTGCTGGCCATGAAGCCCTCCGCCATAGCCGCCTTCCTTACAGCTATGTTCATCCAGGCCGTCCCCGGGGCCGATGGAGTAGGGCTGCTGTACCTGCTAGTCTACGTCTTCATAATAATTTTCATCGGCTCGTTGATGGTGGGTAAGACTCCGAGATTCGTTAACATCCCCATATCTCCTAGAGTAGTCAAGCTATCTACAGTGGTGTTCCTGATACACCCCGCCATTATACTCGTGCCGACTTCTATAGCTCTAGTACTAAGACAGTACACAGCCTTTTCGAATAGCCTGGACCCTCTCACGTACACGATGGTCTTGTATGAGTACACCTCTGCGGCGGCCAACAACGGCTCCGGCTACCTAGGGTCTCTCGGTAACACGGTCTTCTGGAACCTGTCGACGGCTATAGTCATGCTCTTGGGCAGGTATTTGCCTATTCTCCTGTTCTTACTGATAGCCGACGACATCAGTAAAGCCAAGAGAAGCGTTGCCGAGGAGCCCGTCGAAACACAGGGGTTGCTGTTCGTAGTATTCTCTGTGGTCATGATCCTAATTCTGGCCGCGTTAACGTTTTTCCCGTTCCTGGCGATAGGCCCCCTGCTCATGGGTGGATGAGTTGAGCGAGTTTAAAGTCAGCTGGATTAGTGTCTTAGCCGAGTCTGTCAAGAGGCTAAACCCCCTCTACCTACTGAAGACAAGTCCGATAATGTTCATTGTAGAGCTGGGGGCGTTCTTCGAGTTACCTCTCGTCTTCTACCCCTCGCCTTACTTGGGCACGTGGTTCTATGTGGACGTCTTCGCCATTCTACTAATCACGGTGTGGTTCTCGACGCTGTCGGAGTCCTTCTCCGAGCACGAGGCTAAGGCTAGGGTCGACTTCCTGAGAGGGCTCGAGAAAGAGATAGTAGCACATAAACTGGTAGGCGACAAGGTGGTTGACGTCAAGTCTAGTGAGCTGAGGATTGGGGACTATGTAGTGGTAGAACAGAACGAGTACATCCCTCAGGACGGCTTTGTTGTTGAGGGGGAGGCCTTCGTCGACGAATCGATGCTTACAGGGGAGTCGGAGCCCGTCTTCAAGGGGAAGGGCGACAGAGTCATATCTGGTACTAAAGTGGTAATGGGCAAGATCGTTGTAGAGGTCGCTGCTGAACCGGGCAAGAGCTATCTCGACAAAATGATAGCCCTGATCTCGGGGGCCAAAAGAGCGAGGATGAGGAGCGAGATAATGCTGTCGATGCTACTCCTCGGCCTCTCGCTGATCTTCCTAGTGGTAGTGGCGTCGCTGTACTTCATACTAGGCGCCTTCGGCAATTACCCAGACCCGTCTCTCATGATTTCACTACTGGTGGCCTTAATGCCGACAACCATAGGGGGGCTACTGCCTGCGATAGGGATATCGGGTGTACTAAGGCTCGCGAGCCACAACGTCATCGCCAAGTCGGGTAAGGCGGTGGAGGCGGCGGGTGACGTAGATGTCGTGATCTTCGATAAGACTGGCACTATTACCGAGGGTATCAGGAGCGCTGTCGAATTCATCCCGCTGAACAACTATAGCGAGAGGGACGTGGCGATCGCGGCGTACCTGTCTTCTGTAGGAGACTCTACGCACGAGGCGAAGTCGATAATCGAGCTGGCCGAAGAGAAAGGCTACGTCCCAGCCAAAGTCCTAGTGGAAGAGGCTATGGTCGCGTCGAGGATAAACTACACACCTAGCAAGAGGTACGGCGGTATAGTCTTCGCGTGGAGGGGAGGTAAGAGAGTGTTCGGGGGGCCGGAGGGCCAACCACTGTCCAGGATTGAGAAGGAGATTTTAGCCATGAGGAGTCTGGGTGAGGAGGTCAGGATAGTCAAAGGAGCTCCAGACGCCATATTAAGACTCCTGGGCATTGAAAAAGACCCCAGGATAGAGGACATCGTGAAGACTATAGGGTCTCGTGGCGACACCCCACTACTAGTGGCCTTCAACGACGTCCTCGTCGGTTTCGTCGTGCTGAGAGACAGGTTGAAGAAAGGTATCAGGGAGAAGATCCACGAGCTGAAGTTGATGGGCATAAAAACGGTCATGATCACGGGAGACAACCCCTATACTGCGGCTAGTATCGCAAAAGAGGCTGGCATAGAGGATTTCTACGCCCAGGCCAAGCCCGAGGACAAGCTGCTGTTGGTAGAAAGAGAAAAGAAGCAGGGGCATGTAGTGGCAGTTATGGGCGACGGAACAAACGACGCCCCGGCTCTCGCGAGGGCTGACGTTGGTGTTGCAATGCACACGGGAACGAGGCCCGCTAAAGAGGCTGCCAATATGATAGACCTCGACTCCAACCCGGCTAGGATAGTCGACATCATCAAGCTCGGCAGGTCTATATTAACGACCAGAGGCGCTCTCACGACTTTCAGTATAATGAACGACATAGCCAAGTACTTCACTATACTCCCGTTCATAATCTCAACAGTAGTACCCCAGGCGAGCTTCCTAAACTTCCTCAACCTGTACAACACTGTGACGGCCGTCTTAGCCACCATGATTTTCAACGCCATCATAATCCCGTTGTTAATACCGCTCGCAGTGAGGGGGGCGGGTTTCAAGGTCTCCACTTTCAAGAGGCTCCTAGTGCGGAACCTTATCGTGTACGGTATCTCGGGGGCTATTATACCGTTCGTCGCGATCAAGTTGATCGATACCGCGGTCGCATGGACCATTTACGGGGTGATCCACTGGTGAGCTTCTCTAGGGTCGTGCTTAGGCTGGCTTGCCCGGTGGCTCTCCTACTAATTCTAATGGTCGTGTTGGGCTTCGTGTACCCGGCCTTAGTGTGGCTGGTCTCACACGCGATTGCGCCGTGGCGGGCTGAGGGGAGTCTACACGTGGCCTGCGGGAGGGTTATAGCCTCCTCCCTGGTGGCGCACTACAACGAGTCAAGCCCTCTATTCCACCCCTTCAGCACTAATATGACCTCCTCAGGTGCGGACCCGTACGTTCCACTAACCTACGCGTTGGAGCAGGTTGATAGAGTGTCCAATGAAACGGGTTTGCCGCGTCACCTACTCGTGAAGCTCCTGCTAGACAACGCCGCAAAGAACGCCGTGGCGAACCTGCACTTGTTTTCTCCAGGTTACAGCATAGTCAATGTAGAAGAGGTCAACCTGGAGATTCTACAAATTCTCAACAAGACTTGCGGGTGGTGAAAGTGAACATACAGATGATCCTGTTCGTTGCGTTCGTCCTACTCTCGGCAATAGTGTTGTTGGTGGCGTTGGCAAAGGAGGGATGAGGTTAGGGAGGACGTGTTTAAGCCGATGCGGCGGCCGGGATTTGAACCCGGGATCTCCGGCTTGGGGGGCCGGCGTCCTATTCCAGGCTAGACGACCGCCGCGTCCAAGAATATCATCTAAACTGCATTGTTTTATAAACCTATAAGCCCAGGTCTACGCGTAACGTGGAATAGTAAAAAAGGTAATTATCGTGGGAAAGACTGCAGTACAGCTAATAAGATGGAGACCTTTCCTCCTCGGGCTCGCCGCGCTTTACGCTCCCGGCTCTTATCACCTTTATGACGTAGTCTATGAAGCTTCTGACCTCCTCAAGCTCCTCCTCTGGTATGTCCTTTATTTTGCGGTTCTTGTTCTTATTCGTCAGTAACTTGAGAAGCATCAGTCTCCCGATAGCGGTCTTAGTCGATATCTTCCCCTCGTTCCAGTCCCTCCAGATCGCGTTGGCAATACCGTAGAACTCTGGTATGCTGTCTAGACCGGGGTCGCCTACATCTATGACCTCTTTGCCCAAATACTTATACCGTTCTTCTTTCTCGCTCTCCGAGAACTCTTTAGTCTTTTCCTTTATGTACTGGTGGACCAAAATTACACCAAGAAGCATAAGGTATCTTGTCGTATTAAGTTTTTCTGGCAAGACTCTCCGGGAGGAGGATTAACGTTGTGTGTTAGCAAACCGTTTTAAACGGCTACTGCGATTAAGAAGGGCTGGATGATGAGAAGAGGGTCTCATGAACCGTGATGTGAGCCGGAAATGCTGATCATAGCTCTCCTTTAAGGACGTTTGAGATGAGGTTAGACGCCTCCTCCAAGTCTTTGTACGTGTCTATAGCCCTCCAAAACACGTTGTCATACCTTACAACGCCTAGAACGCCCTCCTCAGCCATCTTGGGGAACGCGGTTTTCTCTAGATCCCCCTTCTCGGGGAAGTACCTTAAACTCTCGGGTCTCAACGCGTAGATGCCGGCGTTAATCCAGTAGTCGGATATAATAGGCTTCTCCACGAAACCCACCACCTTATCACCCTCAATCCTTAACACTCCGTAGGGGCTGGGCAACGGTATCGACGCGATGACTCCGAGAAGCTTCCTGTCTTCCTCGAGTTTGACTACGAGCTTCTTGGGGTCTAGGTTTGTGAGTATATCACCGTTTATCACTAAGAAGATGTCGTTTTTAGACAAGACATGCTCGGCGTTCTTTATAGCCCCGCCTGTGCCTAGGGGCTCGTCCTCGATAACGTAGGTTATCTTAACGCCGTGCCTACTCCCGCTACCCAGGTGCTCGATGAGTTTCTCCTTCTTGTAGCCGGCAAGTATCACGAGCTCCCTAACTCCATGCTTCTTCAACCACTTGATCTGCCAGTCTATGATGGCCTCCCCCGCTACTTGGACTAGGGGTTTGGGGACGTCTTCTGTGAAGGGTCTCAACCTCTTCCCGAAACCGCCCGCCAATATGGCCGCGATCAAGGTTTTACCCCACACAACCAGAAAGCTGTACAAATCTATGTGTGGTTAAAGTATTAAAATCCCCCATGCGAGATTCAGAATATGCAGGGGCCGCCGTAGCTCAGCTGGGAGAGCGCCCGGCTGAAGACCGGGATGTCCGGGGTTCAAGTCCCCGCGGCGGCATTTCGACTCCTAGGGTGGTTGATTGCCCAAGCTCTACATTGTCCCTTTAACTCGAGCAGGTATTGTCGAATACCTTGACACCATAATTGGCATGGTTCGCGAGAGTTACAGCAGGGCTGGTGTGGACCTGGAGGTATACAGTTGGCCGGAGGTTCTCAAGCCGAGTTTGAAGTGCTACGACTGGGACAGGATGCAGTACCGGGCTGGTTGTATAGTTGAGGACTTGTACAGGGGGGTCTCGAGTCTAGACGAAGGGGGTTATTTCGTCGGGGTGGGAATGATCGACGGTTACGAGCCTGGCTTAAACTTTGTGTTCGGACTCGCGGAGCCTCGCAAGAGGACGGGAGTAGTCTTCACTAAGAGACTGAGAGAGGAGTTCTACGGGAGGTCGGCTAAGTTCGACCTCTACGTAGAGCGGGTAGCAAAGGAGGTGGTGCACGAGTTGGGACACCTACTCGGCCTACCCCACTGCCACAATAGGAGGTGTGTAATGAGCTTCAGTAACAGTATAGTCGACGTCGACTCCAAGGAGAGGTTCTTCTGCGACGAGTGCTCACTTACTCTTAAAAAGCTGGTTCTGCACTAGATGTCGAGAACGAAGTAGGCGGTCCATTTGTCGTCTTTCAAGATCCTCATCAGACTGTATGTGACGGCCTTGACCTCAACACGGCCCTCGTGTAGCGAGGGGTCGAAGACTTCCCCAACACATCTACCGCTAACTCTGTAGTTGAGCTCGTTGCCCCTCCTCTCAATCTCTAACTTGTGTACCTCGAGGTCTCTACACATAATCCTCTCAGAGTAGTACACTGTGAGGAGGGCCTCGAGCCACCTGTACAGCAAGTTCTCAAGGTCGAACCCTTCGGCGCTAACACCTCTCTCCAATACCGGTCTAACACTCTTAGTGTCCACCATGCTCTCGAAGAGCGCTAGCCCCGCGTTCTCGAGAAGCTCCAGTATGTCGCTCCCCACCGCCTTAACGTATATGTCACTCGTGTGTTCCAGGTAGTAGAACCTCCCCTCCGGGTCCTCGTATACAATTTTTTCCTCAACCAATTTGGACACCCTCAAACTTATTGGTCTCCCCAAGGTCGGAGATTTAATCGTGAATTAACCCAAAATATTCTTTAAGTGAGGGATCGTAATTGTCTAAGGAGGGTTTTGAACCATACCCCGAGTACGTCGACAAAACCTACCAGCCAGACCCTGATACCCATGTGATAGTCACGTTCAGAGTCAAGCCGGCCCCCGGGTTCACTGTAGAGGACGCGGCAGGCGGGGTAGCGGCGGAGAGTAGCACTGGCACTTGGACCACGCTGTTCAGCTGGTACGACGTCTCGAGGGTTAAGAGGTTAAGTGGTAGGGCCTACTACTTCAAGGACTTGAAGGACGGGTCTTACATTGTTAGAGTAGCCTACCCCGTCGAGCTGTTCGAAGAGGGGAACATGCCGGCGTTCTTGGCTAGCGTGGCTGGCAACATATTCGGCATGAGGAGAGTTGAGGGTCTAAGAGTAGAAGATATTTACCTGCCGAAGCAGTTCCTCCAGTACTTCAAAGGCCCCTTCAAGGGCGTTAAAGGGGTAAGAGAGATATTCAAAGTCTACGACAGGCCCATTGTGGGGACCGTGCCTAAGCCCAAAGTGGGCTATACTCCAGAGGAGGTCGAGAAGCTAGCGTTCGAGCTTCTAATGGGAGGGATGGACTACATAAAAGACGACGAGAACCTGGCCAGCCCTAGCTTCTGCCGGTTCGAGGCCAGGGCAAAGTCGATCATGAAGATCATCGACAAAGTGGAGAAAGAGACTGGTGAGAGGAAGGCTTGGTTCGCCAACATAACTGCGGACGTAAGAGAGATGGAGAAGAGGCTTAAGCTGGTGGCGGACTACGGCAACCCCTACATAATGGTCGACGTCGTCATCACGGGCTGGTCGGCCCTGACCTACATTAGAGACCTCGCGGAGGAGTACAAGCTAGCGATACACGCTCACAGAGCGATGCACGCCGCTATGACGAGGAACCCCTACCACGGTATCTCGATGTTCGTGCTCGCCAAGCTGTATAGGATCTTGGGGATGGACCAGCTACACATAGGTACGGCAGGGGCGGGCAAGCTCGAGGGCGCCAAGTTGGACGTGGTCAGGATAGCCAAGATGCTCAGGGCGGAGGACTACCAGCCCGACCCCGACGACGACTTCCACCTACCTCAGAAGATGTACCACATCAAGCCAATGATGCCCGTGTCGTCTGGCGGCCTGCACCCCGGCAATCTACCAATAGTGATCGAAGCCCTTGGGACGGACCTCGTCATGCAGATAGGTGGAGGTACAATAGGGCACCCGGACGGCCCTAGAGCGGGAGCTACAGCAGTTAGGCAGGCTCTCGACGCTATAATAAAGGGGATACCCCTAGAGGAGTACGCGAAAGACCACAAGGAACTCGCGAGAGCCTTGGAGAAGTGGGGCTTCGCCAAGCCTATATAGCCCGCACTCTAAATCCTCGTATGCCACACACTTTTTTACCTTACCCAGGCATGCTTAACTACAAGACTTCTCAAAGCTAAGGGGCTGGTGTTGGTTATGGTGAAGACTTGGCTCAAACTAGCCTACTCGCTGGTGCTCTTTGGAGCGTTGTCCGCGGCAGTCTTGTCAGGGCTCCTGAGGGGTCTAGACTACTATGTTTACGAGCAACTAAGGTTTGACAACGTCGTGGTTGTAGGGATCACGAGTACGGCGAGCGTGGCTTTCCTCGGCGTGGTCTGGGTCGTAATGGCTGTTACAGACCTCGTCCGCGCAAGGGGGCTCAGAGAGCATACTTACGAGGTGGCGGTTTTACTTGTGTTATCCGTCTTGTTCGACGCGGCCTTCAAGCTGGTTTTCAGAGTACCGCGGCCGGGCTTGAGCGGCCCTCTTCAACCAGTGTCGGCGTTGACGTCCTTGGAATACTACAGTTACCCGTCCGGTCACGCCACGAGAGCAGTAGCGCTAGCGCTGTACGCAGGTAAGAGATCGAGTACCGCGTGGAGCCTGGCTACATACACCTGGGCCCTCGCAGTCTGCCTATCAAGGATACTCCTGGGTGTCCACTGGACATCTGACGTCTTAGGGGGGTTTGCGGCAGGTCTCATCACATTTTATGCCTCGGAACTACTAAAAGACCCCTTGAAGAAAGTTCTCGAGGCCCTACGGCTAGGGTTCATTTTGAAGCAGTGAGCACGGTTTAAAGACCTTGAAAAAGGATAAAGGTAAGTAGAGCCGGGGTGCCCGAGCGGCCTAAGGGGCTGGCCTTGAGAGCCAGTGGGCTTACGCCCGCGCGGGTTCGAATCCCGCCCCCGGCGTTCACGAGACAGTTTCGTACATCGCCAAGTAGGTTCAGTCGCGGTTTTCGTTTTGACGTATTCTTAGTGTTGTCCCCGCGGATAATGTAGAAGAAACGCTAGACCCCACTTCTCCGACTTTTTCGTATAGCTCAAGACCCTGGTTCAGAGCTTCAAAGTATACTCGCTCACACTAGTCTTGGTTCTACTGGTCTCCGCAGCTATCAAGGAAGCCCTGGCCGTGTGGGCTTTCAGGCTGGGGGAAAAGTTTAACTCTGAGTCCATAAAAGGTGATGCGTGGCACCACAGGAGCGACGCAATAGCGACTGGGCTACTAGCTCTCGCTATATTGACAGCCGGTGGCACGTACTGGTGGGTCGACGGCGTAATGGGGTTGGTGGTCTCGGCCTTCATAGTGGTGACAGGGGGCAAGATCGTCCTCGACGCCTCGAGCGTCTTACTTGGTAGAGCCCCATCGAGGGAGGAAGTAGAGGAGATAGTAAGCGTGGTCAAGAAGGTGAGCCCGAAAGTCCAGAGCGTACACCACATACACGTACACAAGTACGGCGAACACACAGAGGTGACCCTCCACGTGCACTTACCGGACGACACGTCTCTCTCGGAGGCGCACGAGATAGCTACTTTAATAGAAGACGTTTTGAGGAAAGAGCTCGGGTATGAGGCTACAGTGCACGTAGAGCCGGCCAGTGCTAAAAGACTCAAAAACCATGCCGACTAAATCCCGGTTTACAACCCGAGTACTAGTCTGACGAGTATACTCAACCCTGCCGAGGCGAGGATCACGTATATCGGATGCAGCCTCGCCAAGTACAGTAGCGCGAAGGCTATCACGAATATGACCGCCGAGATCACGTCGATAAAGGGAGGTCTCTCGACGACGAGGACGCTCCTGCCGACGGTTATTAGCGCGTAGAGTATGAGCGCTACCACGGCGGAGTTTATGCCCCTGAACACGATCCTAGCCGCCTCTGTGTACATGTAGCGTGTAAGGAACATCGCTATCACTAGTATCACCAGATAGGGAGGCACTACCACGCCCATAGTGGCAAGTATCGAGCCCGGTATGCCCCCTAGCTTGTAGCCTATGTAAGTGGCGGAGTTGATCGCTATAGGACCCGGGGTGCTCTCTGCGATACCTAGTATTTTGACGAACTCGTCCTCGCTGACCCACTTGTTGATCTCCACCAGCTCCTTATACATTAAAGCTATCCCTCCGTACCCTCCGCCGAACATGAAGAACCCTATCTTCATGAACTCCAGGAACAGCTGGAGTAGACTTACATTCATCCCCGTAAGTCACCTAGACATAAAGACTTGGGGCCATCTATTAAACTAGAGCCCACAGCCTAAGCAGTTACCAGTTGAACAGGCCCGTGTAGAGTAAGCAGGGTAGAGCGAGGCGACTGGAAACAGGTGTAGGAGTGGTAAATTAGGGCTTCCCCCATTTGATTAATTGGTTGTCAGGAGTACAGAGTATGAGAGTCGATACAAGGGCTCTGCTAGAAAGGCTGGGCTACAACTACTACTACGAGGTAGAAGAGGCCTCTAGCCCGGACTACGCGGATGTGAAGTTCTCGGACTTAGTGCCCGAGCTTAGCGGGCTAAGCATAGGGGGTAAGAGGCTCTACAGGCACCAGCTCGAGGCCTTCGAAGCCCTGAGGAACGGCGAGAACGTCATACTGATCTCCGGTACTGGTAGCGGTAAAACAGAGGCGTGGGTCCTATACGTCTTGGACCAGGCTAGAAGGGGCACACCCCTCAAGGTAATAGCCGTCTACCCGACACTAGCGCTCGCGAACGACCAAGTCAAGAGGATAGCAAAGTACTCGGGTCTGCTGAAAATCGGGTTCACACAGCTTGACAGCATACGAGTCAAGCGACTGTCCGCGGCGGGGAGGAGAAAGCTGGTCGAAGAGATGGGGAAGGTTAAAATCGTAGTTACAAACCCCGCTTTCCTCTTAAACGACTTGAAGAAGTTCCTCATAACCCAGAGCTCGGCGCTCTTACACAACTTCTACAAGGGTCTGGACTTGCTTGTTATCGACGAGATAGACTTCTACAGTCCCCGCAGCCTAGCCCTACTACTGGCTATGCTCAAAATTTTAAGCGATGTGTCGGACAAGAAGCTCCAAGTCGCTGTGCTGGGGGCGACCATATCCAACCCGGACGATCTCGGCGTCTTCCTGGAGAAGGTCACTGGCAGGAAGTACCGTGTAATCAGGGGTAAGCCGTTCAGGGTCGAAAACAGGACTTACATCGTCCTCGGTAAAAACCTCAGGGAGATATGGGAGAGAGTTAGGCGTGAAGTAGAGAGGCCCGAGTTGAGGGGCAAAATCCCAGAAGAAGTGAGGGTGGCTATGGAAAAATTCGATGTTTTCGCAGAGAGGCCGTACTTCTACCTCCAGTACCTCGAGTCGCTAGGATTAGAGGTCCCCCCGATCCACCCAGACTACATTGAAATACTGTCGGGCTACCTCGCCGACGACTACGTCACAATCGTTTTCACCAGGAGCATAAGCCAAGCAGAGGAGGTTTTGAGGGACCTCAAAAACAGGTTGGGAGAAGGGGTCCCCGCTGCCACGCATCATCACCTAGTGCCGAAGGAGAGACGAGAGGAAATTGAGGAGAAAACAAGAACGGGGCTTATCAAGCTACTGATATCCCCCAGAACTCTCTCCCAGGGGATAGACATCGGCGAGGTAGCCAGGGTGGTTCACCTAGGCCTGCCGGACGACGTGAGAGAGTACTACCAGCGAGAGGGGAGGAAAGGGAGGAGAGCCGAGCTAGGCTACTCGGAGACTGTGATAATACCTATCGGCCGGTGGGACAGAGAACTGCTCGCCAACGGTTTCGACGCGCTCAAAGAGTGGCTCAACCTCGGAGTAGAGAAGACAATAATCAACCCGGGGAACCTGTACCTCCACCTGTTCCTCGGCCTCTCGAAGCTCTTGTCGCCGTGGTTTAAAGGCGAGCTGAGCGAGCTGGAGAAAGAGGCCTTGGAGAAAGCAGGCCTGCTCTCTAGCGGCAAGGTTAGCTTAGACTACCTGAGGAGAGTATACGAAAGGATCAACTTCTACGAGTACGCTCCACCGTACGGTATCAAGAGGTACCTGGTGAAGGGCGACAAAGAGCTGGCTTTAGAGCCGATAGGGCACTGCGACCTCGTAGAGAGGTTTCAGCCGGGCTGCATCGACTACGGGGAGGAGGCAATAGTTGTTTCCCTAGAGAAAGGTAGGAGTACGAGACACGTCGCCCGGGTGGTAGAGAAAGGTTTCAGGGAGATAGACTTCTACCAGGACGACGCGTTCAGGCTCGCCTTGGAGGAGTACAGGTACATAAAGGACGGGTGGGGCGAGAAGCCGAACATACTGAGGGACCTCCTAGCTGGAAGAATATCGTCTTACGAGCTCTGCGTGGTCTACGTGCCCTCGAGGGGGTTCGGGGTCTACAAGAAAGTCCCAAACCGCTGTGTATGGACGGTGAGGTCCGAGAAACCCAAGTCGATAAGGGTCGGGGGAGAGACCATCGTCTTCTACGATAGGAGGAACATATACCTCCCAACACCGACAGGAGGCGAGTACAGGGACTTCACCTACGGATACAGGTTTGACGTAGACCCCGCGGAGAACGCTGAGCTCCTCAGGCTGGCCCTCGCCAGCCTGATGATAATTCTCAGGAAGAGGCTCGGTATAGCCTTCGAGACCATTATGTACGATGTCGTCAAAGTCGGTGAAACGAAGTACTTCAACCTCCACGAACCCGAGTCAGCGGGTCTAATAGACAGCATAGACTGGGGCACCGTTAGGAGGGCTGTTGAAGATTACACATTCACACCGCTCGACAGAATACTGCTATCCCAGATAGACGAACTAGCGTACTCTACACTAGTCTCGTACGAGTTTAACTGGGAGGTCGTCAGGCAGGAGATCCTTAGGGTCATTGATTACATTATTGCCAAAAAGAAGCTACCGCTTCTCGTGAGGGGGGTCAGGGTGAAAATCCCGAAACCTAGCAAGGCTTTGAAGATAGGCGCCCTCTACGCGTTTACGGAGGTGTCAGGCGAGGACTCCCCTAGACCGGTGATGATCGCGGGGCTCAGCTTCTTCGACGGCGAAGACGCGTACAACGTCGTGGAGTCCTACCCGCCAATACCCTACATTAAGCCGCCGGAGTCGTTAAGGTCTCTCGAGGCACTCATAGCCGAGAAGGTCGACTACGAGGACTACAAGCTCGTGGTCGAGTCCAAAGACAAGACGTTGGAGCAGCTAAAGAGGGCTAATCTCAGAACACTGGTAAGAGTGCTCGAAAACGCCGAGCCCGGTAAGCTGATCGATGTAAGGGAGGTCAGTAGACCGGAGTGGCTCAGGGGCCTGAGCTTGAGAGACGTCCTTGTCGAGACGGGGTTGCTCACGCCAAGTGTCAGTATCGAGGACGTGTCCCTGTCGATCGCGCGCGTTTTCGAGAAGGGTAAAATATATCCAGAGACCAAGAACGTCATAGAGGCGTTCCTAGCGGAGCAGTCTAGGTCCTTGTACTTAAGCTACCTGCTCCTCACCTCGTCGGAAGTAGAGAACTTGGGAACCGGGTAGGGGATGGGCCCTCATGTAGTTTTGGCTAGGGTGAGACGGCCCCTCCGTTACCGTGCTGCTCGCGCTTCTTCAGCGCACCGGCTATCTTGTCCCACCAGAGAAATAGAATGCCCAAGACTATTATTTGTCCGATGTCAGGGTAGAGCGTCGAGCCTTTGGGGGTCGACTCTACGATGAGTAGTGGTAGCACTGTCAGCTGGACACCGGTAGAGGTAACGACGAGATAGACCACAGTGTAATGTAGGAGTACTACCACTAGGCCAAGTATGGTAACGGCGGCTCTGAGTAGAGCGCCTCTAAGTAGGGACGATAGGATTATTAGCGCGACCACGAGGGCTCCGACGATCGCTGAAAGCTCGTATACAAAGCCGGGCGAGAACACGCTCAACACCGTGTCTAGCCGTCGAGCTTGGGACCACTGTTAAATACGGGGGGCATTGAAATTTAAAACTCCTCTACTTATAGAATTAGAAGGAGCCGCCGTAGTATAGCCCGGTCAAGTATGCGGGCCTCTCGAGCCCGTGACACCCTAGGCCCGTGAGGGTGCGGGACACCCGGGTTCAAATCCCGGCGGCGGCACTAGGAATAACGCCTCCTCTAACTCCTGTCCTTCAACGCTGGTGTTACACCGCGTTGGCCCTGGTACTTGCCGCTGTAGGGCTTATAGACCGGGCTACTCGTCCTGAGGAAAACTACGTGGAGGAAACGCTGGCCAGGGTATACCCTAACAGAGTTGGGCCCCCCAACGATTTCAATAGTTACCTCCCCTTTGAACCCGGCATCTATTACTGTAGGGGGTATGTAGATCCCGGCTCTAGCGAAGGTACTCCTCAGATTGACCAGGCCGACGAGGTCGGCGGGTAGCTCCACCCATTCCAAAGTCGTCGTCAAGACGTGTTCGTACGGTTTTATTAGGAAGCCCTCTTCGCCGACTCTCTCGCACTCGAGGAAGTCTGTGACGTTCATCTCTCTCGTGTCTATTACCCCACCCGTCTTGAACCTGCAGAACTCGCTTCCAAACCTTAGGTCAACGCCGTTCTCCCTCACGGTGTCCTCGTGAAGAGGGTTTATCACGAGGAGTTTCTTCTCGAGGTAGACCTTGATATCCCAGTCGCTGAGGATCATACTACCACCTCGTACCACTACCTATTACTACATACCGTTACTCATTAAAGGGGTCGGTTTGGCGAGGGGTAGCTCTACACGGTTCAAGAAGACACTACGACCACTCTCAGGTAGAAGTTCTCGTATATAGTCTCCGCTCTGAAGTTTGCGGGAATAACGGCTTGGTCGGTCATCGGCAGGACCACTACTACGCGCCCATTTTCTCTTACAGCGAGCTCTATAGCACTGGTACTCAGGATAGGGTAGGAGGTGAGCATTCTGGGATCAGGGTTTCTCACGAAGAGGTGGATGAACCTAGCAACCCACTCGGGTGCTAGAATGGGCATTTTACCGTAGAAGTCCGCGACTCTCGCGGACACGTCTACGGCAGCGTTGTAAAGGAGCAGGTCGGGTGGCATTGGTCTCAATAGAGTTGGGGTCCTGTACAAGGTGTTGTAAATCACAATGTTATAGAAGTCTCCTCCCGGTAGTACAGCGTAGAGTCCCGGCAGGGTGATCAGTACGGTTATGACAGCCAGCGAGTTTCTGAGACCCGTTTCAGAAACCTTCTTGAAACTGGAGGCCAGGATTAAAGGAGCTATCGTCATCAGGATCCTGTCCCACTCACTCCCGCTAATATTTAAGGTAGGTGCTACCAGCGGGGTAAGAGAAATCATGAGTAGGGCTAGCGAGATAGTAGCAGAATACCTGGGCTTGCTCAGGTCTTCGCTTAGCTGGGCGACGTAGAAGGGTAGTAGAGGACCTAGTGTTATGATTAGGTATGCCGTTACGTAGGGTGCTTGCACTGCCAGGCTATTATATGTAACCACTGGCGGGGATACTACTGAGACAGGGTTCCCGACTAGAGCCGGCAGTCTCATCATGAAATGAACGGTCACGTAGTAGAAGACCAGGGAAGACGCTAGGTAAGTAAGACCTGTTATGGCCCTCCTCCTTTTCAGTATTTCAAGCAGCCCTATCATAAGAGCTGAGACGCTCGAGGTAAACCCGCCGAACTCGCTGGCGAGAGTGGATAAGGCGAAGAACAACAAGGGGGTTAGGCGCCGATCTTCATCGACGAAGATGACTGCTGTCAGAAAGAAGAGCTCGGCGAGGAGTTGCTTCATCAAGTCCCAGGAGAGTCTCAGCATCAGCAGACTGAAAGAAGCTGCTACGCCGAGAGCTATCCCCGTCTTTCCCCTCAACCCCATCAACTTTGTTCCGTAGTAGACCGTGAGTGCAACTACTATCGAGTATACTGCGGGGGCGTACAGCTTGAACACCATCACGGGGTCAGCGAGCCTGGCAAACGGGTAGAGTAGCCAGTCTAGGAGCGGGGGTACTCTCCTCAAACCTCCAAACCAGTAGTATACGCCGAACAAGCTGGGAGAGGCTGCGAAGTCCTTTAAATGAGCAACGTACTCCACCGTGTCGTAACCTAGAATGTAATTGGAGTATGCTAGCTCAGGTACAAGTCTAACGAGGAACGCTATAGCCCCCGACACCAGGGCAGGGTGTGCTAATAGGGCGCGGGCAATACCGGTCACGGTGTTGAGGGGGTTGGGAAGGAGCGTCTGCCAACCCTTGACGAGGTCACCAGCAGCAGACAAGACCAGCCCCATAACCACCAGCATAATAGTCGGCGAGTAGTTACCTGCGTCTATAAAGCCCCCGAGATAGAATTTCAGAGGTATACTCTGGAGGGCGGTCAGCACGCTGTAAAGCCTCCCAGCCGTGACCAGGAGGAAGCCGGTAAACCATATTAGCTCGCCTATCGGGGCCTTGCCCCCTCTTAAAACACCGCGTTTCATACTCGCTAGAAGTAAGGTAAGGAAGGACATCCACACAATGAGGTCTAGTCTAGTAAAATATGCTAGAAGGTCGTCTGTGGGAGTTGAGGCGGCAAGTACTAGGATAGCGAGAAGAGCGATACTCTTCAGTCTCTGGGCGAACATCAGTTTGCCCATGTAGTCACGTCCCAAGGATTTGTTAGCGGCCGCGCGTTATATAAATGCCCGATAAAGTCTCCAACAGCCTTCAGTATACCTGTGAAATCTACGTCGCGAACTCAGCCCGTTCGAGTACACCTCTGGAACTCCGACACCGAGTAAAGGAGGCACTCATGTATTTTGTCTCTCGGCACTAGCTCAGGGCACCTCTCGATCGTGAAGGAGCACTTCTTATTCACGAAGTCCTCCAGGCTACACGGGCTACTTCTGGCCCTGTTTTCCATGAGGACACAGCGCGGACCTGAGAATTTGAATATGAGCGGGTCGACCTTAACGAGCTCCTCTCTCACAGCCCAGGCGACCCACCTGATCTCCCATTGGGCTCTGCTACAAGTCCTTAACGGTATGAACACCTCGAGTAGTTCCCGGGCGTTCATGCTCACAATAACCCTTGTCTTAACGGCCTGGGGTAGGAGAAACCTGGCGTCCTCGTAAATAATCCCGTTCTTGAGGACCTCGTAGTAGTCTCTGACGCTCTCAAGTAACCTCTCCAAAAACGCCCTGTTCTCAAGTTCGACAACCTTTGGAGGCACGATAAAGGCCTCGCCGACAACGTCAAGGAGGGTATTGAAGTCTAGTCTCATCTCGAGGAGTCTGTCTATCACCTCGACCTCGCCGACGTCTTCACCTGTCAACCCAGTCAACTCTCTAGCTCTAGACACCAGGCTTCTCAGGTACTTGTCGCTGTACCTCTGGCTTAGCTGGGAGAACGAGGCATGCCTGTGCCTAACCAGTTGGTGGCTGCACACCCTGCTGCAGACGACCTCGAACACGTAGATGCTGTGCTCTAGTGGGCTGCCGTGACCCCTCTTAACCAACTCGGTAATCCACGTCTCTATTTTGTTTTCGTCCATTCTCTCCGCGATACTCTCGAAGTCTTTCGGAGTAATGGTGAGCTTAGCCGAGATGGCGATGAGCTTCTGCGCGTCGGGCAGCCTAGCTACAAGCCTGGCTGAAGGGTAGTGTTTAGGTGGCATCCAGCTATCCTACCGGCACCAGGTATTGCTGGCAGAGGTTAAAACGGTGTATTTCAGCTAGAAAGCCACCTTTTTACCCTTACGCGGAAGCCGAGCTTGGACACCGTCTCGGCAACCTCGTCTAATAGACCGTTGTCCGGGTTACAGAAGAGCTTGCACCAGTCTGGGTCTCTCGGCGTGGTAACCGGCTCACCGAGTAGTGGCTCGACAACGATGATAAGCCTTCCGATTTTGGACAGGTACTGTTGGATTTTAACCAGGTATTCCGATACGAGGGCTGGTTTACTGAACTTGGTGATGGGGATTCTCAGCTCTAGGGGTACACCGTAGTCGGCTACGAGTGCGAGCCCCTTCTCGTATAGAGACCACAACTTCGAGGCCGTCTCGGGGTCGTGTCCGTACATAACTTCGGGAGGGAGCTTCAGGTCCGTGGCGATGTGGTCTACTAGTCCCTCTCTGAGGAGCCTACTCAGTGGTGAGTACAACGTTAAGTTCGTGTTAACGCTAGTCTTCCCCCCTATGTTGTTTTTCACCAACCTGAGCAGCTTACTCAGCTCCAACCACTGTACTAGGGGCTCTCCACCGGTCACGTGAAGGTAGTCGACCAGCATCTTGGACGCGTCTAGTTCGTCGATCAATCTCTCGATATCGAGGAGTCTACACCTCTCCGGGTCGTTTACGGCTAGCCTCCAGTTATGGCAGAAGGGGCATCTCAAATTACAGCCGCAGAGCCATAGGGTGAAAGTGACCGAGTCTACAACGTCGACCAGGCTAACATTCTTCCAACCCGCTCCTACAAGTCTGATGTCCTCCATAACAAAAACCCGTTTTTGACCCTCGCGCTACGTGTAGTGCTTTCTAGTCCAGAACTCCTTTCTCCTGTATGGGTTCCAGTTCTTCAGTGGTCTGTAGTACCCTATAATCCTGCTCCAGATCTCCACGTTCGTGTTGCCGCAAACCGGGCACTTAGTGTAGAGACCGGTGAAGGTCCTGTTACACGAGGGGCAGTACGTCAGAGCTGGTGTGAAGCTCCAGTACACGATGTCCGTCTCCATGATCCTCTTGGCGAGCTTTGCGAGGGCCTCCGGCTCTGGCTCTTCGCCGAGGAATATGTGCATCATGACTCCTCCGGTGAAGTACTTCTGGACTCTGGCCTCGATCTCTATCCTCTCGGCTAGATCGATTTCGCCATAGTACGGCGCTATACTTGTACTGTATACCGGGTTCTCCGGGTCGGGAAGGTACTCGGCGAGCTCAGGGTACAGCTTCATGTCGATAGAGGCCATCTTAGGCGACGCGGACTCCGCGGGGACTTCCTCCACGTTCCACGGTGTACCGGTCTCCCTCATCCACTCCCTTGCGTGGCTGGTTGCGAATTCCACCATTTTCCTCATCAACTCGGCGGCTCTCAACCAGTCTTTCCTAGACCCCTCGAGCCATAGTTTGGGCTCTCCCATGTAGATCGCGGCGGCCTCGGGTAGCCCTACTAAACCAATGGTGTTGAAGTGGCTAGAGGGGAACTCCGGCATGTACTCCAGTATCATGCTGTAGAGACCCGGGTACTGCTTCATCAGCTTCACATACCTCTGCCTGAACCAGTCGACGGCCTCTCTCACTAGCTCGAGCCTCTCCTCGTACAGCTCCCAGAACTTGGACTCCTCTCTCTGGGACTCGAGTACTACCCTAGGCAAGTTAACGTCTACAACGTTCACGCTGCCCGTTATGTCCGGCATGGCCCACAGCCCTCCGAACCTCTGTCTCTCCAGCTTACTCCAGTACTCCTCCTCAGCCTCCTCGAGGTCCTTCCTCGTAAGCGAGCTACCCTTTAGGCTGAAGCCGCCCGTCTTAGAGTAAGCGTACAAAAGCTCGTTCCTGTCGATGGCGATCCTGCAACACATCGCGAAAGACCCGTCGGGGTCGACAATCCTCGTATTGAGCCAGTAGAAGCTACCCCTCTTAGCCGCGGTCTTAAACACTAACTCGTGAATCTCGGGGTCGTCCCAGATCCAAGAGGCAGTGGTCATGAGCGTCGGTATAGGGAACGTAAACGGCTGTCCAACGGCGTCGCCCTCCATGAGCAGTTCGAACATCGCCTTCAAGAACGTCTTGGCCTCGTCCTCGTAGACCCCGAGAGGCTCGACCTTCTTCCCGTCATATACAGCGTAGTCTCCTTCAAGAGCTTTCTTGGCAGCGTCCATTGTGACGGTGAAGTTTGTGAACGGCGTCTGCATTCCGACTCTAGTCGGGTAGTTGAGGTTGAAGAGTAACCTCTGTATTTGTTGCTTAACGGTTTTGAAGTCCAGTTTGTCGTTTCTAATAAATGGGCCGGCATACCACTCAACGCTCGAGAATGCTTGAGCACCGGTGAAGTAGTGCTGTAGGGTTATCAGGTAGTTGGCGACGTGGTCGACATAGGTGTCGAAGTGTTTGGCCGGCCTCGAGACAACCGTGAAAGTCTTCAGGCCCTTCTCCAGAAGCCTGCTAACACTGTGGCCCGAACAGTAGGGTATGTATATACTATAGGGTAGCTTGTGGATGTATATCAGCCCCGCCTTATGGGCCTTGAGGATCCTCGACGGTATCAAGTCCAGCAGGTCCTTCTTCATGTACTCGTCGAGTAGGTAGCTGAAGAAACCGGTGGGACCCATATACCTGTTAGCGTTCTCGTTCACGTCTAGACTATTCCACTTAGCGTACTCTACTAATGGGTCGACCTTGCTCTCTATTTTATGACTCACGATCTGCTGATCCATAAAAATTTCACCTGATCCAAATCCTTGAAAAGTATTCTTGCTGATATTCTATTGGTTTTAGAAGGTTTAAAAGAGAGTGATAATTTCGTTATTATACCTAATTATTAAACACCGTAGAAGCGAGAGATCACCATTTTTGATTATTTGATCTAGATCCGATAATAATTGTTTAGTTAAGGGCTTAATAAACCTAGCTTTACCTCAAATGCTGTGATCAGGCGCGATGCCACGATCCATGTCGGCAACGACTCTTTGTAGACGGAATATTTCACTGTAGCGATCTGAAGTGTTTTTTCATCGAAGTCTCCGTGCTGGAACCCACCTATACCTATGGCGTAGTTGTTCTCGAGGGCCTCCGTTACTATTGTGCTAAGCCCTTTGGGCTCGCCCCTCTCCCAGAGTAGTAAGACGCCTTTTAAGCCGTTTCTACGAGCGAAGTCCTCTAGGCCGTAGTCTTCTACCTTGATCAGGGGCTCGCCCTTCCCAGGAGGCACCCGACCCTCGGATAAAAGTTGCTCCATCAGTCCCACAAACCTGTTGTAGTTGCGGGGTAGTCTCACGCCCGCCTTGAAAGATATAATAAGCCCCTGGTATGTGTGGACGAACACGTTGACTAGACCACTCCTGCCAGCCGGCCCGTCGAGGATCTGCAGAAGGGTCGTGTGGACTATGTCCGGGCGGCCCCTCTTAACCCAGTCTCTGAGTTTCCTGGCGGCGTGATAGTGGATAGAGATGTCGAGCAGTATTTTAGACGGGTCCTTACCCCGCCTCCTCGCGTTTTTAATAACGGGTGGCTCGTGCCTAATCTCTGGTGGTACGAGCTCAAGCCCGGACTCTAGGAGTATTATGGTCAGCGGCCCCACACTCTCCACCTTGTCGTATGAGATCGCGGGAGGTGGTTTATTTAGCACGCTCTTCAGCAAGAGTCTAAGATAGGGTTAGTGGAGGAACGGCTTTGAGGGACGTGCTCAGGGACATAGCGAAGGAGAGAATGACCATACTCTACGACATGGCGTTAAAAGCAGTTAGGAGAGGCGACAAGGACTTAGCGAGAAGGTACATCGAGCTAGTGGTAGACATCGCTGGTAAGAGCCGGACTAGGCCGCCCAAGAGTATCAGAAGAGGGTACTGCAGGAGGTGCTACATACCTTTAATACCCGGGTTAACAGCAAGGTATAGGATAGTTAGCGAGGGTAGGGGCTCAAGGCTGGTTGTCACATGCCTAGAGTGCGGTTGGAGAAGGAGGTTCATGATAAAGTCAAGGAGGAGATCAGGAAGAGGCTCGAAGGCAAGGTAGATGTACAGCTAGGTAAGAGGGGTATTACAGAGGGTTTTGTAAAGGAAGTTAAGACAAGGCTGAGTAAGAGGGGCGTGGTGAAGGTACGCGTGCTCAAGTCTTATCTAAGGACGAGTGGGGCCGATGTGGAGGAGATAGCTAGAGAGATCGCCTCGAGAACCGGCGGTGTCGTTAGAGACGTTAGAGGGCACACGTTTATCATTGTTAAGAAGCGTGGCGCTGACTCGGCAGCTGTCTATTAACATTTAAAACACCTTAACGATTTTAAACTACATCTAGCTTGCTTAAGGGAGTGCTTTAGGATGGTCAACGCGCTAGAAGTCCCAGCAGACAGGCTAATAAAAAGACTGGCCGCGTACTTGAAAGAGAACGTGCCCGAGGTCAAGCCACCGAGTTGGCACTTGTTTGTTAAAACCGGCTGCTTCAAGGAGAGGCCGCCTTCGGACCCTGACTGGTGGTACGTTAGGGCTGCGAGTATACTCAGAAAGATGTACAAGGCAGGCGGGCCGGTCGGGCTGAGCGAGCTGAGAGTCGTCTACGGCGGTAGGCAAAGGAGAGGTGTCAGACCCCCTCACTTTAGGAGGGCTGGCGGGAGCATAATCAGGAAGATCCTCCAGCAGCTCGAGCAGGCGCAGCTGGTGAGGAGGACCCGTAAAGGTAGGGTGCTCACCCCGCAGGCTGTAGCGATAATTGATAGGGTGGCGCTCGAGGTAGCGAGGGAGTACGCTAGGGAGAACCCCGAGTACGCCAAGTACCTAGCTACCACCTAAGCCTTAAGAGGATCAAAAGCAGTTTTAGACAACTAGGTGGGTGCTTCGCCGTGGCGGCAGGCTACGAAGACGAGGAGTTAGAGGAGATCAAGAGGAGGAAGCTCGCCGAGCTGCAAAGAAAGATGGAGGAGGAGAGGCAGCGCAGGGCGCAGATCGAGGCGGCGCTCCGTCAGATCTTGACGCCCGAGGCTAGAGAGAGGCTGGCAAACCTGAGGCTCGTTAAACCGGAGCTGGCACAGGCCCTCGAGGAGCAGCTGATTAACTTGGCTAGGAGCGGGAGAGTTAAAATACCCATCACTGATGACTTTCTCAAGAGACTACTCGCAGAGATATACGAACAGACCCATAGGGAAACAAAGATTGAGATAAGGAGGAAGTAAGTATGGCCCGCTTCAAACCCCTGGCCAGGAAGCTCAGGTTAGCGGCCGCCCTTAAGAGTAATAGACCCATACCTATCTGGGTCACGCTCAAGACTAACAGGAGGGTCAGGAGGGCCTTTAGGCTGAGACACTGGCGTAGGAGCAAGCTGAAGCTGTGAGAGGGGTGGTATAGTTGAGCGAGGCACAGGTCAAGAGGTCCGTCCACGTGATACCGCTCTCCCGAGTTTACTTCGGTAGGAGAATGAACAGAGCCGACAGGGCTGTCAGGCTCGTAAGAAAGTATGTTGCGAGGCACTATAAACAGGCTGAGAAGATAGTTATCGACCCGCTAGTGAACAAGTTCATTTGGTCGCGGGGCAGGGAGAAGCCCCCTAGAAGAGTAGTGGTCGAGATAAGGTACGACCCCGAGGAGAAGACAGCGAAGGTGCTACTAGCTAGAAGTCCTCGCAAGACAAAGACCGCTTGAATCTCTACTAGGTGTTTCAATTAATGGAGATCGTGAAGCTGAGCGTTTATGGCAATTCGAACATAGGGGTTTACATTTTCGTAAACAACGAGATCGCGCTTGTACCGCCGGGCTTACCCCGCGACGACCTGGAGATGATCAGCGAGATACTGGGCGTTAACGTTTTCGAGTTCAGAGTAGCCGGCAGTCCTCTGAACGGAGTTTTCGTGGCGGGGAACGATAACGGGATCTTGCTCCCCCATTTTGTCCACAGCTCGGAGCTGGACTGGCTGAAGAAGGAGGTCTCTAGGTACGGTCTCGAAGTGAGAGTCCTCAAGTCCCGTGTCACGGCGCTGGGGAACGCGATACTCCTCAACAACAAGGCGGGCATCGCTTCCCCAGATTTCTCAGAGGAAGACGTGAAAGAGATGGTAGAAGTGCTGCGTATCAACGTAGTGAGGAGGAGCTTGATGAACCTCCCCATACCCGGTAGCTTGGGCGTCGTGAACGACTTTGGAGGCATAGTTCACCCCGACCTACCCGAGGACGAAATAAGTCTCATAAAGCAAGTTCTGGGAGTCACAGTTGAGAAAGCTACAGTCAACGCTGGAGTTCCGTTTATAAAGAGCGGATTAATTGCTAATAATAGGGGCGTTATAGTAGGGGGCATCACGACTGGCCCCGAGATACTGAGGATAAAGAGGGGTTTCGGTGGTGGCTGATGGGAGAGGTGAAGATCTACAGGGTTGTGGGTAGAATGCTCATCAGCCACGACAGGTACCCCACGTGGCAGAAGTTCACAAAGGAGGTTAGGGCCTTGACAAGAGAGCAAGCCCTAGAGAAAGTCTACTCCTTGCTAGGGAGCAACCACAAGCTTAGGAGGAAACACATAGTTGTCGAGAAGATAGAGGAGATACCGCCCGAGGAGGCTACGGACCCGCACGTGCGGGAGCTTCTGAGGGTCGAGAGGCTGGTAGTTAAATGAGCAAGAAGCCGGATGAAGAGGGCAGGGTTGTAACCCTAGAGGAACTAGTCGCGAGAGCTGAGGAGTTAAAGGAGTACGCCGGCGCGCTACAGTCGGCATTAAACACATACCTGACACAGTACGCAGAGCTACAGCTGGTTCTAGACACTCTTAGAAACCTGCCACAAGGGGAGACCCAGATATACGTCCTCTTAAATAGGCTCGGCTCTGCTATGGTGCCGGCTGTAGTAAAAGACGGTTGGGACAAAAATGTAATAGTGAACTTAGGCCTAAACTACTATGCTAAGGCGAGCAGGGACCAGGGCATCAGCCTGCTGGAGAAGAGACTGCAGGCGGTGAAGAGGATCGTTGACAAACTGCAGAGGGACTACAAGTCTGTAGTGGAAGAGTACTCCTACATCCAGCAAATCCTCAGCCAGGTATTTGCCCAATTACAGTCTAGGCAAGCAGGTTCTACCGGCGGGGGAAGCGGTAGTAGGTAATAGAGGACCCGCAGGGTGTTTTCTTGTTTCGTAGGCTCAAGAGCGCCTTCTCAAACTTCGTCGAGAGAGTCGCGTCGATAGCGTTCTCAAAGGATAAGCTGTTAAGCGAGCTAGAGGAGCTGAAGCTGGAGCTATTGTCGAACGACGTCGCTCTGGAAGTAGCGGAGGACATATCAAGCAAGCTCAACAAGGCGATAGAGGAAAACGTGGTTAAATCCAGAGAAAAACTCGTAGAGTACTTGAGGGAGACTATACTAGGCTACTTCCGCGAAGCGGGTAGCATAGAGTTCGACAAGGCCGTTAGAAGCGAGAGGCCTTTCAAAATAGTCTTTCTAGGCGTAAACGGTGTCGGCAAAACCACCACTATAGCCAAGATAGCCTACTACCTTAAAGAGAAGGGTCTCAAGCCCTTGATGGTGGCCGCGGACACCTTTAGGGCCGGAGCTCAAGAACAGCTGAAAATACATGGGGACAGGATAGGAGTCCCGGTCTTTACGGGCAGGTATGGGGTAAGCCCCGCCTCGGTGGCGTATGATAGCATAGCCTACGCGAAGAGCAGAGGCTTCGACGTAGTGCTTATCGACACAGCTGGTAGAATGCACACAGACGTAGACTTAGTTGAGGAGTTAAGGAAGGTAGTGAAGGTCGTTAAGCCGCACATGAAAATACTCGTAGTAGACGCCTTAACAGGTAACGACGCTATAGAACAGGCGCGGTTCTTCAATGAGAAGGTAGGCGTAGACGCTGTTGTGATAGCCAAAGTAGATGCCTACGAGCAGGGAGGCGTCCCTGTGAGCATAGTCTACGCGATCAAGAAGCCAATCCTGTTTATTGGCGTCGGCCAGGACTACAAAGATTTAAAACTGTTTGACCCAATTGAGTACCTGGAAAGAATTTTACCCGCTTAGAAAGGGTGTCCGTGTTGGACTTGCGGGAGATGGTCGACCAGTGGAGGAAAATTTTCACGCTCGCCTCTAAACCCGAGAAAGACGATTTCATGACCACGCTCAAGCTGAGTTTACTCGGTATGTCCATCGTAGGGGGTATCGCGTTTATCATAAGAGTGATCTTCTACGCCTTCCTCTTCCCACAGATAGCGGGGTAGCAGTATGTCTTCTGAGGAGGCTAAGATATATGCGGTAAGGACCACCGTAGGGCGGGAGCTGGACGTAGTCCTAATCCTGGAAAGGAGGATAAAGGAGCTGGCCGAAAGGGGCGAGGACGTCGGCATAGCCAGCCTGATAATACCGCCGGGTGTGCGAGGTTACATTTTCATCGAGGCGACAAAGCCCACGGGCATATACAAGGTCATATCCGAGGTAAAGCACTTGAAGAGCTCGTCTCTCATACTGGTCTCCAAGGAGGAGATAGAGAGGCTCATCAAGCCAAAGCCGGTAGTGGAGTCCATCAAAGTCGGCGACATAGTAGAGATCGTGAGAGGGCCGTTCAAGGGCATGAGGGCTCAGGTCACCAACGTGGATAAGAATAAAAACATGCTTACGGTTAGCATTTTAGAAGCGAGTCACGCGATACCTATAACTATCTCAGGTGAGTACGTGAAGCCTGTTAAGAAGGGTGATTAGTTGTGGGTAAGAAAGTCATTAGGGTTATGGTTGAGGGCGGGAAAGCCAACCCTGGCCCGCCGCTGGGTCCAACCCTGTCCTCTCTCAAGTTGAACGTGCAGGAGGTTGTGAGGGCGATCAACGAAGCAACTAAGGAATTCGCAGGGCTTAGCGTTCCCGTCGAGATTCATGTAGACACGTCGACTAAGAAGTACGAGATCAAAGTAGGCGTGCCTACCACGACAGCACTGCTATTGAAGGAAGCGGGGGCTAGCCAGTTCACAGGTGACCCGGCTCACCAGAAGATAGGCGATCTAAAGATGGAGCAGGTCATCAAAGTGGCCATCTTGAAGAAGAATAAGCTGACCGCTAAGACCCTCCGGGCTGCGGTCAAGACCATTCTCGGTACGGCTAGGTCGATAGGTCTGACCGTGGAGGGTAAGGACCCCAAGGAGGTGCAGAAGCTTGTTGACCAAGGTTTTTACGACGAGTTATTAAAGAAGTTTGAGAGCGAGTGGGAGAAAGAGGTGTCTTGATGCCTATAACCAAAGAGATGCTTGCCCAAGCTTTGGAAAAGGCAGTAGCGCACAAGCACGCTAACTTCAGGGAGTCTGTGGAGCTGGTCATAGTACTGAGAGACGTGAATGTGAAGGAGCTTGGCGGCAAAGTGAGAGAAACGGTGTTCCTACCTAAGGGGAGGGGCAAAGAACGTAAAGTGTGTGTTGTAGCTGACGGCGAGATGGCGGAGAAGGCTAGGCAGGCAGGGGCTCACATGGTCCTGACGCCAGCCGACCTCCAGGGTATGACAAAAAAGAACGCGAAGAAGATCGCGGACACGTGTGACTGGGTTCTAGTCAAGACGGATCTTATGGCTGTTGTAGGTAGGACTCTCGGACCGGCTCTCGGCCCCAGAGGGAAGGCACCAGTACCTGTCCCGCCAGGCTCTGACATGTCAGCCTTGGTGAACAGGTTTAAGAACGCTGTGTTAGCCAGGCTAAAGGATCAGCCGCAAATAATGACTTCTATAGGCACTGTTGACATGAAACCCGAGGACTTAGCCGAGAACGCTCTTGCCGTGATCTCGGCTGTGGAAGCGAAGCTTCCACAGGGCGCAGCCAATATCGACAAGGTTATAGTCAAGACTACGATGGGGATACCCGTAGAGGTTAGGGGTGTCTAGCGTGCCGGCCCTCGCGCAGAAGAGGGAGGTTCCTGAGTGGAAAGTCAAGCAAGTAAAGGAGCTAGCAGACGAGATCAGGAGGCACAAAACGATCCTTATAGCGGACCTCACAGGCTTCCCTACGAACAAGCTTCAGGAGCTGAGAAAGAAGATAGGCAAGGTAGCATTTATCAAGGTCGTAAAGCCAAAGCTACTAGCCATCTCGCTAAGAGAAGCCGGGATAGACCCAGAGAAGACGGGTTTGTCGAAGTACTTGACCGGCCAAATCGCCGTCCTATTATCGGACATCAACTCGTTTGAGCTTAACAGCCTTCTCGAGAAACACAAGTCGTACACGTACTACAAGCCCGGCGACGTCGCGTCGAGCGAGATCGTTATACCGGAGGGGGACACAGGCATACCTCCAGGGCCTATGTTGAGCGTATTCGGGAGGCTTAAAATACCGACAAAAGTGGTTGGGAACTCCATTCAAGTAGCCAAAGACACCGTCGTGGCTAAACCAGGCGACCGGATATCACCTGAGCTAGCAAGCCTACTCCAGAAACTCGACCTCCCCTTGAAGGAGGTCAAGCTGAGAGTCAAGGTAGCTTACGACGGCGGCGTCCTCATCCCCGGCGAGAAGCTCACGTTGAACATCGACGAGTACGTAGAACTCCTGAAGGTCGCGGCTCTAGACTACTTGAAGATAGGTGTCGAGATAGCGTGGCCGGAGCCCGACATACTAAGGCTAACCCTGGTGAAGGCCCACAGACAGGCGCTAGGCCTAGCAGTAGAGGCAGCCTTCGTGACCCCTGACACCGTAGAGCACATTATCAGGGTGGCTGAGAGTAGGGCCCTGGCGCTAGCAGCGGCCGTGTCGGAGAAGGCACCGGAACTAGGGCTCAAGGTCAGCGTGGTTCAGCAGCCATCTCAGCCTCAGCAGCCTGCTGCTGAGAAGAAGGAGGAAGAGAAGAAAGAGGAGGAGAAGCAGGAGACGATCAGCGAAGAGCAGCTGGCTGAGGGGCTCGGAGCACTCTTCGGGATGTAGCCTAACTGGTTCGCGATAGTTTTAAAACCCTCGCATTAATTTAAAAAGCCCTGAAACAATCTACAATGCGTGTAGAGGTGGTGCCTATAGAGTACATCTATGCTTCCCTACTACTCTATAGAGCCGGGAAGGAGATAAATGAGGAAAACGTCAAGAAGGTCTTGGAGGCAGCTGGTGTGGCCGTAGACGAGGTAAGGGTTAAGTCCCTCGTCGCGGCGCTTAAGACGATCGATATAGGCAAGGTCCTGGAGCAGGCACTGGCAGCGCCTGTCGCGGCGGCCCCAGTAGCTCAGCCGGCCCAGCCTCAGCAGCCTGCTGCTGAGAAGAAGGAGGAAGAGAAGAAAGAGGAGGAGAAGCAGGAGACGATCAGCGAAGAGCAGCTGGCTGAGGGGCTCGGAGCACTCTTCGGGATGTAGGCGCTCTAGTTTTACTCCCACGAAGCGGCAGAAGTATTTTAATATAACAGCGGGTTTCTATACTCTTTGAAGCCTAGTGGGGATATTCTTGTCTACAAGCGGCATAGACCTAGGGTACTTGAGAAAGTACGGGTACGAGAAGTACAGGTGCGTCAAGTGCGAAGGAGTAATGTGGAGTACGAGGCCTCGGGAGACGTGCCCCGACAGACCGTGCTCCAAGTACGAGTTCCTCTACAAGGACTATAAGAACCTGAGACCTCTGTCCCTCCGAGAGGTTAGAAGCAGGTTCATCGACTTCCTCGTAAGGAGAGGTCACGGGGTCGTCGACCCCTACCCTGTTATAGCAAAGTGGCGCGACGACCTCTACTTGACGATCGCGTCAATAATAGTCTTCCAGCCGCACGTGACCGACGGTCTCGTCGACCCACCGTACAACCCCCTCGTTATAGTTCAGCCGTCGATTAGGCTGACAGACATAGACAACGTCGGGCTGACTTTCGGTAGGCACATGACAAGTTTCGAAATGGGGGGCATGCACGCCTTTAACAAGCCCGGTAAGTTTGTTTACTGGGTTGAGGGCGTCCTCGACAACACAATAGACTTCTTCACAAAGGAGATAGGGCTGAGCCTAGACGACATAGTCTTCAAAGAGTCTTGGTGGGAGGGAGGGGGCAACGCTGGTCCGGCCCCCGAAGTGCTGGTCGACGGTTTAGAAGTGGCTACGCTCGTATTCATGAAGTATAAGGACGCAGGTGGTAGGTGGGTAGAAAACCCCGTACTAGTCGTCGACTGCGGGTATGGCATCGAGAGGATCACGTGGCTTTCCCAGAGGACCCCGACCGGCTTCCACGCAGTGTACGGTAGCCTGGTAGGCAAGTTCAAAGACCTCCTCGGGGTCGAGGAGCCTCCCAGTGATGTCCTGAAGAAGATCGTGTACGAGACTAGCGACAAGGAGATATCCTCTGTGAGCGAGCTCCTAGACCTCGCTACCAAATTGGGCTTCGGCGAGTACGCCAAAGACTTGGAGAGGAGCGTCTACACGTACTCTATACTCGACCACACGAGGACGCTAGCCCTAATGCTCGCGGACGGTATAGTCCCATCGAACACGGGGGAAGGCTACTTAGCGAGACTAGTGGCTAGAAGGCTTGTCAGGAATGTACTACTCACTGGCGTGGAGCTTAGTAGAGTAAGAGACGTTGTACTGGAGCTAATCAACGCCCAGATAAACTACTGGATCGGGGACTACGTATTCGGCAAGTTGGCTAGTAGAAGAGACTACATCCTGGAAGTGGTGCAGGCGGAGGTAGGCAAGTTTGTTAACACGTTAGTCGAGAGCGAGAGCCTGGTTAGGAGAATCGTATCCAGGAAGAAGCAGCTTAGCTTAGAAGACCTGATCTCAATATACGACTCCTACGGTGTACCCCCGGAGATAGTCGTCGAGAAAGCCAGGTCACTGGGCATTAACGTCCAGTTACCGCCAGATTTCTACTCCGTCGTGGCAGCGAGGCACTCTGCGCCGCCAAGGCTAGCGAAGCAGGTCGAGAAGCAGGAGGAGTTCGAGTGGGTGAGTAGCCTGTGGGAGACGGTGCCGGAGTTCCACATCGACCCGTACAAGAAGAGCACGGAGGCCAGAGTGCTAGGCGTTAAAGGCAAGCTAGTGGTCTTGGACAGAACAGTGATCTATCCGAGGTCAGGTGGGCAGGACTACGACATGGGTATCGTGAGGTCTGGCGAAGAAGTCTACAGGGTTGTCGAGGCCTACAAGTTCGGGAATGTCATAGTCCACGTGCTAGACCGCGAGCCCTCTCTTAGACCCGGTGACGTCGTAGTAGTCGAGGTAGACTGGGGTAGGAGGTATAGGCTTATGAGACATCACACAGCAACTCACATAGTTCTCGCCGCTGCCAGGAAGGTACTGGGAGAACACGTTTGGCAAGCCGGCGCCGAGAAGACCGTCGAGAAGGCTAGGCTGGACATAACCCACTACAAGCCTCTGACAAAAGAGGATATCGAGGCCATAGAGAAAGAAGCCAATAGAATAGTCGACTTAAGGATCGACCTAAACGTCAACACCTTGAGTAGGTTCGACGCGGAGAAGAAGTACGGGATCAGGCTGTACCAGGGCGGCTCAGTCTACTCGAGCAACATAAGAGTCGTCGAGATACCGGGTTTCGACGCTCAAGCGTGTTACGGGACGCACGTCAAGAACACGGCCGAGGTCGGCGGGATAAAGATAATTAACGTGGACAGGATACAGGAGGGCGTTGTCAGGCTGGAGTTCGTATCGGCAACTAGGATACCTGAGGTCATGAGAGACTTCATGGAAGAAGAGCGGAAGGCCCTAAGCATCCTAGGCGGGGACAACTTAGTCGCGGCCGCCGAGAGAACAGTGAGCGAGCTCAAGGAAAAGACCTCGCTCTTGGGTAAGTACAGGAGTTTCCTCAAGGAAATCCTCCTCGAGAGGAGCGCTGTGAGAACGAGTTGCGGGTTCGAGTACTACTTCGTCCCCATACCGATAGAAGACGAGGCGCTTAGGAAGGAACTCGTTGAAGAGGCCGCCTTGAAGAGGAGGGCAATGGTTGTCGTCTTAATGGGCGACCTACTCGAGGTAGCGGTAGACCCTAATAAGGCGAGGGAGAGTGGTTTGGACCTCACAAAAGTGGTAAAGGAGCTCGGTCAGTACGGTAAAGGCGGGGGTAAACCAGACCACGTGATAATCAAACTATTCAAGCCCACAGACCCCGGTCTCATCAACAACGTCATTGAGAGGGCTATTTGCTCCAGTAAATAGCCTCGAAGGCATCGCGCTCATTCTTTTAAACTGGTTTAACTCATAGAAGCATAAAGGCGGGCCCGTCGCCTAGCCAGGATAGGGCGCCGGCCTTCTAAGCCGGAGGCCCGGGGTTCGAATCCCCGCGGGCCCGCTTGAGCAGGGTATTTCTCCTCAAGGACGAATCCCTGTAGTGAGGATACTATGCCCACTTCTAGGCGGTGCTTGAGAATACACACGTGAAAGCCGTTGGACAAGGTTGTCTAGTTTATAACGTAACCGCGTAGGTCGAAGAAAGTGGCTTCGCTAATCGCTACCTTTACCCACCTACCGTAGTCTAGATCCTCCCCCGATCTCAGGACGACCGGTATGTAGTTCTCGAGCCTACACACCCAGCCTTTGTGCTTTTCTGTGGTGAAGCAGTTCTGGACCGTGTTGACATACCTCTGTTTGTCTTCAAGACCTACCGACTCTATTACCCTCAGGGCTTGGAGTACACGTGTTTTCTTAGTCTGAGTTGGGATCTGGGGTAGAGACGAGGCTAAAGTCCTAGGTCTTATACTGTAAGCCGCTAGGTGCACTCTCTCGAACCTCAGCTTCTTGATGACTTCTATCGTGGCCTGGAAGTCCTCGTCTGTCTCGTGCGGGAAGCCGACGAGTATGTCGGTGGCGATGCTTATGCCCGGGATCTTACTCTTCAGCTCCTCGACGTAATCGATGTACTCTTCAACGGTGTAGTTCCTCCCCATAAGCTTTAGTATCCTGTTACTGCCCGATTGGAGGGGTATATGGAGGAACTTGTAGACTTTCCTATGCTTTAGGGCTTCGACGAGGTCGTCTAGGATGTAGCTCAAGTGTTCAGGGTTGAGCATGCCGACTCTTATCATGAAGTTCCCCTCGACCTCAGCCACGGACTCGATCAACTCCGGCAATTTCCGTGTCTTGTATAGGTCGATGCCGTATGTGCCGAGGTCCATGCCGGTGAGTTCTATCTCTACGGCACCAAGCCTGACGGCCTCTTCAGCAGCCCTCCTGACGCTCTCGATGGGGTGGCTTACGAGCACCCTCCTAGCGTGTTTCACGATGCAGAAAGTGCAGTTGCCCAGGCAACCCTCTTGTGCGGGTATTGGAGCTACTCTACCCATCAAGAAGACTCCTATAGCCCCCCTGCTCCTGAGCCCTGTCAGCAAGACGACTCTAGAGTCGGACTCGACCGCGAGGTGTATCTTGTCGGCGTTCTGGGGCGAGACGATACTGGCGTCGGGCGCCAGCTTAGCAACCTTGTAGGGCTGGGCCTTGGCGAGGCAGCCCGCGACCACCAGCTTTTTACCGCCTTCTTTAGCTAGTCTGTACAGCTCGGCGATCCTCCTCGCCATCCTATACTCGGTATCGAGCCTTACGGTACACGTGTTGATCACTAGGACATCAGCGCTGGTGGGGTCGTCTACTATGCTATGCCCTCTATCGGTGAGAACCCTCTTCATTAACGCCTCGTCACTCTTGTTCAAAGCGCATCCATAGGTCTCGATGTATACTCTCATCTGGTCTTCCTCAACGTTATTTTGAATGAGAGTTATTAAAGCCCTATTAACCATTAAATCTAGGAGCGTGGTTTCGATGTCAAAACGTGTTAGGGACTACGCCTACGAGGAACTACTCGAGAGAGCCTACAGTAGGCTACCGCAGAGGACTAGTAGCGGCGAGGTCTTCGAGGTGCCTAAGGCGGAAGTTACAGTTGTCGGCGGTAAGACGATAATAACGAACTTCAGGAAAATAGCCGATGTTCTAGCACGCGACGAGTCTCTCCTCCAGCACTACTACATCAAGGAGCTGGGTGTGCCGGCCGTGATCAACGAGGCGGGCCAGCTGGTGTTGCAGGGCAAGTTCAATGCTATAGTGATTAACAAGTTCCTAGACATGTTCGTGAAGAAGTACGTTAGATGCCCGACCTGTGGTAGCTATCACACCAAGCTGATAAGGAAGGGCAAGGTCTTTGTTCTTAAGTGTGAGGCGTGCGGCGCCGAGACGACGCTGGAGGCGTTCAAATGAGCGATCGCGAAGTCGCGGTGAGAGTGTACGTCAAGACCTACAACACGGAGAGTGGGCTTTTTGTAGCGGCGTGCGACGAAGACGTTTTAGGGCTTAGGCTCGTAGACGAGTCACGGGGTATCAACTTCTACGTGGACCCGTCCTTCTTTAAAGGAGAGGTCTTGGACGTTGATAAAGCCGTGAAAGTTCTAAGGAAGGCTAGTATGGCGAACATCGTGGGCAACGGTATCGTGGGGCGAGCTGTAAGTGAGGGCCTCGTCAGAGAGGACACCGTGCTCGTCGTGAACGGCGTTAAAGTGGCTATGTTCATAACCTTGTAGGCGTCCTAGGTGCGGTGGGTCATAGTGAGGTACTGCCTTAATTGTGGTAGAGAGGTCCCTGACGAAGACTACGTCAACGGCTACTGCATAGACTGCTTCAGGAAGATTGGGAACCCCTTTACTAAACAAGTCTCGCTGGAGCTAAAGGTCTGTAGCAGATGCGGCTCAATATTCTATAAAGGTGAGTGGCACCAGGATAGCATGGAGAACGTGGTCAGGAGGTACCTCCTCGACAACCAGGCCAAGTACATGATATCCTCGGCTGAGCTGATCTCGGTGGAGCCCTCGGGCGAGCCTAGGGAGTCTGCTAAAGGGGTTTACGTCCAGAACTGGTTATTTGGGATAGTCCTTAACAAGAGGCATTTCGCGCAGTTCAACCAGGACGTCAGGATTACCGTTTCAAGAACCATATGCCCGCGGTGTTTGGCCCGAGCCAGCAGGAAAATCTCGGCTGTAGTACAAGTCAGAGGAGTTAATGCTCAAGCTCACAGAGGCTTGGTTGAGGAGATCATCAGGTCGAACCCGGGTTATAGCGAGTACTTGGTGGACGTGGAAGACGCCCCGAACGGGTTTGACATAAGGTTCGTTGACCAGCTTCCTGCTCGGAGGCTAGCATACGAGCTGGCCAGGTTGTTAGGGGGTCATGTGAAAGAAACCTTCAAGTCGACCAGGTACGACTCGCGGAAAGGTGTTTGGCAGGGTATACACACGTTCTCGGTTAGGCTTCCCGATATTACAGAGGGCTCTATAGTCAAGTACGGCGGCGAGCTGTGGGTGGTGAAGAAGCTCGACGTAAGAGGGGTCCAGTTAGAAGCGGTTTCCTCGGCTAGGAGAACTACTGTACCGTTGTCGGAGTACTGGAGTGGGCGTCTCCTCGTCGTCGAGAACTACTACGTTAAGGGGGTGTACGAGGTAGTCGCCGTGGACAAGTCGATGGTCTATTTGCTGAACCGCGACTCGGGAGAGGTGAAGGAGTTCCTGCTGTCAAACATACCGTTTCAGGTAAAGCAGGGTGATTACGTTAAAATACTTGTTATAGATGATAAAGAGTATGTCTTGAAGTATGGTCAATAGGGTGATTATACTGTCGAAGAAATCAGTTGGGGAACCGAGCAGTAAAGAACCACCTGTTCCCAGCGAGGGGACTATAATTTGCGGTGTCATCAAACACCTCGGTGGCGACTACGTGCTGGCTAAGTGCATGGACGGGGTTGACAGGAAGCTACGTATACCGGGGAAAATGAGGAGGCGCGTGTGGATTAGTGAGGGAGACATAGTGCTCGCGGGCGTATGGGACTTCTCTCCTGAAAAAGGCGAGGTATTGTACAAGTATGGTAGGAGCGAGCTGGAGAAGCTGATGGAGAAGGGCATTGTGACAAAGGAGTTCATCGACGCGATCAGTGAACTTATATGACTGGGGGTTATGAGAAGCGAATTAAGGACGACGATTTATTCGAGACCGTAGAAGAGGTTTTTGACACGAGAACCGTTCTGAACGTCGTAGAGTTAATGAGGAGGAAGGTCATCAAGAGGCTGGCTGGTACTATAAGCGCTGGTAAAGAATCGAGGGTATACTTGGGCTACACCTATGACGATAAACCTGTGGCCGTGAAGATCTACCTGACGAGTAGTGCCGAGTTCAAGAAGGGGATGTGGAAGTACATAGCGGGCGACCCCAGGTTCGCAGGCTTCTCGCCGCGTAATACGCGTGAACTCGTCTACGCCTGGGCTAGGAAAGAGTTCAGGAACTTGGCGAGGCTCTACGAGGCGGGCGTTAGGGTTCCAAGGCCTATTAGCGTCTACAACAACGTGCTCGTAATGGAGTTCATAGGCGAGGACGGCTTGAGGTACCCGTTGCTGGTCGAGGCGTATAAAGACCTAGAGTTGGAGGAGCTCGAGAAGGTATATGGTAGAGTCTTGGAGGAGCTCGAGAAAATGGTCTGCAGGGCTAGGCTTGTCCACGGCGACTTGTCGGAGTTCAACATCATGGTGACTCCCGACGCGGACGTGGTCATAATAGACGTTAGCCAAGCACTCGACATCGGCCATCCCAACGCGCTTGAACTCCTAAAGAGAGACGTAGAGAGGGTAGAGAGCTTCTTCAAGGACGAGGTAGGGCTTAATAGCGTTAAAGACATTAATAGTATCCTCGAGGTACTACTCAAATGTCTGGAGAAGAGAAAGGTAGAATGATCATAGGGGTCACGAAACTCTACGAGAAAATCCCCTTAGAGAGAGTTGGGGTCCTAATAGGTAACGAGGGGAAGGTTAAGAGAGAGATCGAGGAGAAGACGAGGACCAGGATAACCGTGGACTCGACCAGCGGTATGGTCATAATTGAGCCAGCATTCCCTTCAACAACGACATTCGAGCTGATGAAGGCTAGGGAGATCGTCAGAGCGATCGCCAGCGGTTTCTCACCCGACAGAGCCATGACGCTCCTGGGGGAAGACCAGGTCTTGATAATTATCGAGCTCAAGCAGTACGTAGGAGATAAGCCTAACCATATACAGAGGATCCTAGGAAGGGTGATCGGGGAAGGGGGTAAAGCGAGGAGGGTTCTAGAGGAGATGACCGGTACGTTCATCTCGGTGTACGACAACAACATAGCGATCATAGGTGACTATGAGTCGGCCCAGGTTGCGAGGACAGCGGTAGAGATGCTTATCGAGGGTAGGAGGCACAGTACGGTCTATTCATACATTGAGAGGGAGATGGAAAAGCTGAAGAGAAGGAGAATGAGGGAGCTGTGGAGACCTAAAGAAGCTGGGTGAGGGTCGAACCTCAGTAGCGGGCCTCGTCAGCACGTTCTTTCTACGCTTAAACCCGGATTCCCTCTTCATCGGCGTGGCGTCATCTTCTTAAATTAGGTCTCGCGGGATATAAACTTGAGGTGCAGGCTAGGGTTACGCAAGCGGTCAATTAACGGTGTACACGTTTTCGGCTGGATAGTCTGGAGGGGTTTGCTTGAGCTCTATTGAGCAGGTGTTTTCGAAGAGTTTTATAAGGGTAGTGCCCCGCATAGACCTCGACTCTATCCTAGCAGCTAGTACTATGCTCCACAACTTGCCCGAGCGCGGCGTCGATGTCGCCGTTAGCTTCGACACTTCGAGCGTATTGGAAGCGAAAGAGGAGGTCGCCCTTCTAGGCTTGCCGCAGCCCAAGGGGGCTAAGGCTATCGTCATAGGCAAGCACCCGAACTCTACGTTGACAGGGTCTGTCGTCTACGAGATGGAGAGGAAGTTCGGTGTCCATGCCTGGGACAAGGTCTTATCCATCGCGGCCGGCGTTTACGAGGGCGTGGATGTCGGGAGGGAGGGCCCTAAAGGGGTCGAGAAATCGATTCTCAACGAGCTCTTAACCAAGGGCTTGATAGAGCAAGAACTGGGCTTCAGGCTATGGGGGTACAAGAGAGTGAGTATACTCAAGGCGTTGACAAGAACGATAATCCCTCCCCTGCCCGGCTTGACTGGTAGAGAGGATGTCGTAATGAAGATGCTGGGGGAGCTAAAGTTGCAACCTACAGTGAGGGCCTCCGAGACCGGGATTGAGCAGGACCCAAACCTACTGAGGAAGTTCATCCTGTTGCTGGAGTCGAATATCGTGGGCGACAAAGCTCTTAAAGAGAAAATAGAGCGTAGGCTGGTTGGTTACGTTTACACGACGACAATAAATGGGACTCTAGTCGACCTAGTCGAGTTGCTGGGGGCTTTCATGGTGTACCTGAGTCTCGCAAAGGGGGCGCCCTACCAACTACTCGAGGTGACGCTCCACCAGAGACTCGCCTACGACTTCCTCAACGTATACGAGGACGCAATCGATATGGTAGCCAGGGCTATTTCCGCCCCCCTAGCCAGTCCCGGTAGAGTTGTTGAGATGCCCGAGCCGTTGACTAGGCCTGAACTGCTCGTGGAGGCGCTGAGGTTCATCTACCCGGTCGAGTCCAAGAAGCCGATTATTGTCAGAAGGGACGGGGAGTTGGTGACGACCGTCGGTGAGCTCTTGAGAGTCGGCTACCCGGTGGAGGAGGTGTACAATAGCTGCGGTCCCGACCAGCTGTGTAGGGTAAGAGAGGATGGAAGTCTCGTTAAGGCTTAGTATCGAGCTAGACGCTAGGGAGGCAAGGTCTGTATACGTCTCGCTTAAGCCTGACAACGAGTACCCCGGTCGCGACCTGTACATAGAGGACCGCGTAGTGGAGAGGGACGGTAGGGGGGTTTACATTCTTGAGGTTAAATGCCGAAGTAAGGAGACGTGCTTAAACACGGTTAAGGGGACAATAGACGAAGTGCTCGCGCTAGTGAGCGTAGTGGTCAAAATTGGGGACTTATTGCACTGAAAGCTTAAAAGTTAGTAAACTAATCTGCTTTATAACCCGAAGAGAAGGGATGCTTACATGGCTGCCAGAAAGGGAGTGATCAAGGACAAGTGGAAGTTGAAGAAGTGGTACAACATAGTGGCACCCCAATCGTTCGGGGGCGTTGTTCTGGCTACCACGCCGGCCGATGATCCGATGAAGCTGATCGGTAGGACTGTTGAGACTACACTATACGATCTAACGGGCGACATATCACAGGTTCACGTGAAGCTGTACTTCCAGGTAGTCGACGTTCAAGGCGACCAGGCCATTACCAGGTTTAAGGGCCACGAGCTGGCTAGGGACTACATGAGAAGCCTCATAAGGAGGAAGAGCAGCAAGATACAGGGAATTTTTGACGTTACGACAAAGGACGGCTATGTTCTCAGACTAACGATCGTCACCTTGACAAGCTTTAGGTGTAAAACCAGCCAGAAGAAGGCGATCAGGAGGATTATGAGGGACTACATCTACGAGAAAGCGTCGAGCCTAACGCTGGACGAGCTGATCAACGAGATACTGGGAGGCAAAGTCTCCGCCGACATAGCCGAGAGGGCTAGGAAGATATACCCGGTTAGAAGAGTAGAGGTTTACAAGAGCAAGCTCCTAATGGTACCCGGCCCCACCGGCCCTCAGCCGGCCAAGGTTGTCTCACCGATACAGAAGGGTGCCGTGTAAGACTTTTTACGAGTAGGCTACATATAGTGCTCACAGTGGTTTATTTTGAAAGCGGTGATCCTAGCAGCGGGTAAAGGGGAGAGACTGAGACCGATCACCGAGACTAGGCCTAAGCCTCTGATACCAATACTGTGTAAGCCGCTCCTCGCGTGGCAACTCGAATGGATCGAGAGATTGGGAGGTCTAGTCGACGAAGTAATAATCGTAGTAGGCGACATGAAAGACAAGGTAATAGAGTTTCTATCGAGGACGGCGGCAAACAAAAAAATAAGGACAGTGGAACAGGAGCAACAACTTGGCACGGCCCACGCCGTCTTGAGGGCCTTGGAAGGAGTCGAGGAGGAAGAGGACGTTCTCATCGTGTACGGGGACGTGTTTTTGAGTAAACCGGAGTTGCTACTTGAGGTAGCCAAGCGAGATGGCAATGTGATACTGGGCGCGGAGGTAGACGACCCCAGCCAATACGGGGTGCTACTAACAAAAGGCGAAGACTTGCTAGATAAAATCTTAGAGAAGCCCAAGGAACCCCTCTCTAAAGTGGTCAACGCTGGGGTGTACAAGCTTAGGGTGGGTGATATACTCTCGAATAGGGACATACAGTTGAGCCCGCGTGGAGAGCTAGAGTTCACAGACATAGTCAACAAAATAGCGAGCGTAAGCGATGTGAGGGTTGTTACAGCGCCGAGAGGGAGCTGGATTGACATAGGGTTGCCGTGGCATGTCATCGAGGCAAATAAGACCGCCCTCAGCCTCCTGAGAGGACAAAACATAAAGGGAGTTGTAGAGCAACCCGTCGTGATACATGGTGATGTCTACGTAGGCGAGGAGAGCCAGATAAAGGCGTTCACCTACATCGAGGGGCCGGTTTACGTAGGCAGAAGAGTAAGGGTAGGCCCCTCCGCTAGGCTTAGACCATACAGCGTGATATGCGATGGCTCAGTGATAGGGTTCTCCGTGGAAGTGAAAGAGAGCGTTATATTCGAGAACGTTCACGCGAATCACCTGGCCTACATCGGGGATAGCGTTGTGTGCGAGGGAGTGAACCTAGGGGCAGGGACGGTCACGGCTAACTTGAGGTTCGACGAAAAAACCGTTAAGATGAGGATTAAGGACAAGGTTGTCGACTCCGGCAGGAAAAAACTTGGCAGCGTGATTGGGGGCTACGCGAAGACTGGCGTAAACGTCTCGTTGATGCCGGGGGTGAAGGTGGGGTCCTTTTCTTGGATATATCCAGGAGTTGTGGTTACGAGCGATGTGCCGCAGAAAACGATTTTAAAGCCCGAGACTAAGGCAAGAGTTGATGTGATGAAGTTTGAGAATGAGCACTGACGAATTCAGAAGAAAGTACCCGAACCTCGCGAAAGAAATACTGGACGGACAATATGAGGGTATCAAGCTGACCGTAGACCAGGGGTTCTCCGATCCATGGCATGGGTATCTACCCAACGTCTACGACTACTTGAGGAGGTGCAAGAGCGAGAGCGAGGCGATAGAGGTTATAGAGTACCTGGTGAGGCGCGGCGAGATACCCCTAGAGGAAGGCGAGGAACTGAAACGGGCAGTCCGGGAGCACGGGTTGGCATACTTCGGTGAGAGGAAGTCTCCCGATTACTACTACAAGGCGGCTCAACGCTACTGGAAGTCCTTAAGGAAGAACAGGTGACTGCGCCATAGGCGTTAACGTCTAGACTTGGCCGAGACGACCTTAATGACGTCGCCGTATTTGAGCTGGTAGTCCTCGCCGACCCTCTCCTTAGTACGCGCGTTGATGGCGTACAAGAACCCTTCACCTAGGTCTGTGTGTATCATGTACGCGAGCTCCTTGGCTGTAGTCCCCCATGGCACTAGGTAGACATCGGGTAACACATTCCCGTGGTGGTCTGTGTACTTGTTAACATCCTCGACAGGGTAGACAGGTATTAGGCGTAGTACGTCGAATACGGCCTTGTTCAACAACAGCTGAACCCCGGTGCTACCATAGACTCTTAAGACGCTCTCTTCTATGAACTCCAGCGCTCTCTTGTACTGTCCCGACAGCTTCTTCTCGTCGATAACCCTAAACGAGGAGTCTCCGGGCAGGTACTCTATGGCTCCCTCTGCTGCGAGTTTCCTCAGCAACAACTCTGCGAGGGAGCTTACAGGTACTACGCTCTCCTTGCCAAAGACCTCCACGAGTCTCCTAACATTCTCGCTAGCCTCCGGCACATCTATCTTGTTGGCTGCTATAACTATTGGCTTGCTCAGCCTTCTCACAGCTAGGCTGAAGGACCTGACATCGTCCAGTGACCAGTTCTTCAAGTTCTTGTTTTCCAAACCCACTTCTCTAAGAGCCTCGACGATGTGTTGTTTCCTTATGGATAACCCCGATAGGCTTCTCGCTAGTAGGTCGACCTGGTCCACGGTACTGTGAAGGCTCCGCTGGATTTTGGTCTCCCAGAGCTTCTTGACGACGCCCCAGAACCACTCGTCTATCTCGGCCTGAATTAGCTTGACCTCTTCCACCGGGTCGAACGAACCAGGCCGTACAGGTCTCCCCTCGGGGTCGGTGGATCCGGCCGCGTCGACTACGTGGATCAGAACGTCTGCTTGGCGAAGGTCGTCCATGAACTTGTTGCCAAGCCCTCTACCTTGGCTAGCCCCTGGTATCAGTCCAGCCACGTCCATTATCTTTACCGGCACAAACCTCTCGCCCCTAATACAGGCACCCGTCCTGGGGTTACAAGAAGGTAGGTTTAGTTCTACGTGGGCGCATCTTATCCTGACGTACCCAACTCCTACATTGGGCTCGATGGTGGTGAACGGGTGGTTCGCTATCTTCACTGTAGCGAGCGTCATAGCGGAGAAGAGCGTTGATTTACCGACATTCGTCTTACCCACGATACCGATGAGGCGCTCTGGTGGAGGCATGATACTCCACTACACTACAACATTTAGGGGGTGGCTACGCCCTCTTAAAATGTGTGGCCAGATCCAATCTTATATAAGTTTTTTAAGCTTGTATAACGGTTAGAGTGTAGAGTCAGGTAGCGGTGGGCCGAATGGCCAAGAGCATGTACCACTACATTGCAATGCTGTGGAAGAGGCCCTACGAAGGAGTCATGAAAGACTTGATGAGAGAGCGGCTGATGAAGTGGAGGAGAGAGCCGGCTGTAGTAAGGGTGGAGAAGCCTACTCGTCTTAACAGGGCGAGAGAGCTTGGTTACAAGGCTAAAGTAGGGTTTATTGTGGTAAGGGTCAGAGTGAGGAAGGGGGGACGAAGGAAGCCGAGGCCCTCGAGTGGCCGTAGGCCCAAGCGGATGGGTGTCTATGGTTACGCGCCTGCGAAGAGCCTGAGACTGATAGCAGAAGAGAGAGCCGCGAGGAAGTACCCGGGCTTGGAGGTGCTGAACAGCTACTACGTCGGCGAGGACGGCAGATACAAGTGGTACGAGGTCATACTCGTCGACCCCCACCACCCGTCTATCTGCAAAGACCCGGAGATTAACTGGATCTGCGAACCGCAGAACAGAGGGAGGGTTTTCAGGGGTCTGACCAGTGCCGGCAAGAAAATGAGGGGGCTGAGGAAGAGTCGGGGGCTGAAAGGCACTCACAAGCATAAGTGGAAGAAGAAGGCCAAAGAGAGGAGGCTGAAGAAGAGGCACGAGGCTAGCAGGGGAGCAAGAGAGCCTTGGAGCGAGGCAGAAAAGAAGAAGTAAGACTCGGCGTAAGAGAAGTAGAGGTATCTACACACTGCCACGCGACAGAGGATTGTTCGAAAGTCCTGGTGGCTCTCCACAACGTTATACCTGCCGAGCTTAGAGACCGCGTGAGAGTTGAAGAAGAAGACCTGGAGGGCTTCTATGGGAATAGGATAAAGGTCATGAAGATTAGAGTCGGAGAGAGAGGCGTGCTCGAGAACATACTGAGAAACCTGAGCAAGAGCGATAGGTCTCTGCTAAACGCCTCGCTAGACCTGAGGTTCGATGGGAGAACAGGGAGGTTTTTCGTGAGACTAGACAAGCAAAGTCTCTACCAGGGCAAATTTGTCTTGAACGACGCCGACGACGTTGTCAAGGTGGTCGTCCACTTCAAGGGCTTAAAGAACGTGAACGAGTTAAGGTCGTTTCTCGACTCGATCTCCGGGGAGTAAGGTAGGAGGCTCTGCGAACAGAGGGGTGGTTCTACGCTAATCGACTTGTGGCTGAAAGACTACAAGCTAGTAGACGAGGCTAGGAGGCTTGGGTACAAGGTTGTCTCGGTCGAGGGGATAGACTCGGGCGAGGCGTCGTTGCCCCCCAACGTTTTCTCGAAGGTCGTCGTAGTCTCGGACAATATAAGCCATCTTAAGAGCGCTCTCGCCGGCCTCAAGAGACCTAAAACCGTTGTGAGCGTTGTACCACTAAATGTCGAAGTAGCGAGGTGGGTAGCCCACGATAAGCGCGTCGACAGCATTGTCATGACTTCGAGGAACCAAGCGGTGTTTGACAAGAAGCAGGCGTCGGTTATGAAGTACTACAATAAGCCCCTCGAGGTGCCCTTTACGGAGATAAGGGGGGCAAACGAGAGTAGCCTCGCTGGATTCGTTAAAAGACTCAAGTTGATGATCTCCAGGAAGGTGCCGATCATAATATCGAGCGGTGCTAGCGACATTCTCGAGTACCACCACCCCTTAGTGGTCTTGTCGTTTATTGTGAAACTACTAGACGTAGACTACGAGGCGGCCAAGGCGATGCTCTCTACGAATCCTTACAAAGTACTCACGAGGACGGCGATTTGACGTGGACATCTACCAGTTGTTATCGGTCCTCTCCATAATACTGTCGGGAATTTCTCTTGTCACCGTTCTCGTACTTCTCCTGGACTCGACGGTGGTTTGTAAGGCGCTTACGTGGTTTATGCGGGCCAGGAAGGTTGGAAGGTACAGGAAGAGGTACCTCGCCATAATGTACTACCCTCCAGGCCGCTTCAAGGAAACGGGGGAGCTGGAGAAGGCTTTGAGAACGGTCGTGATGAGGTCTTTCGGAGTTGTCTACTTAGCCGGTATAGACCCCAAGGTTGTATACTTCGACCCGGGCGGGTCTAAGGCTATAGTGAAGTTCAACGGCAGGTTTAAGGTCGAGTTTCTCGCTTCTCTAGTGGCTTCTAGCGAGCTGGGCTTCAAAGTTATACCTGTCGGTATATCGGGCACTTTTAAGTCTGCGAAGAAGAAACTCAGTTGAGTGCCTAGTTTAATAACTCTGGACTACTATAGTCTTCACAAGATGATGAAGCCGCTCCAACACGACGGGTGAAGAACTCGCGACGAACTGAGTTCTCGTCTCAAGCTTAAAACCCAGGTTAAGTAAAATACTTGTTGAGAGCGGGGGTGCCCGAGCCAGGCCAAAGGGGGCGGACTTAAGATCCGCTGGTGTAGACCTGCGTGGGTTCAAATCCCACCCCCCGCACTAATCGTGCCGATATCGTCTTGAGACCCAATTCTTATAAAACCCTTGATTCATTGAGTACAAATCAGCGGTGGTTTAGATGAGCTTCGGGATATCGGCGGCAGCCTACGACAGGGCGATCACAATATTCTCGCCGGACGGGCGTATATACCAGGTCGAGTACGCTTTCGAGTCTGTGAGAAGGGGCTGGACTACAGTCGGGCTGAAGAGCAGGACGGCGGCAATGGTTGTTGTGGAGAAGAAGAAAATAGCGCCCTTGGTTGACGAGAATTTGATACAGAAGATATTCAAAATAGACGACCACGTTGGCTCGAGTTTTGCCGGCATCGCGAGCGACGGGCGCGTCTTGATCGAGTACGCTAGGCAAGTCGCCTTGTTACACAGGCTGTATTACGATGAGCCGGCCCCCGTGGAGTACCTCGCGAAGAGGGTGTGCGACGTGAAGCAGGCTTACACGCAGCATGCGGGTGTTAGACCTTTCGGTGTAGCGGTGATATTCGCAGGCGTGGACGAGCAGGGGACGCAACTCTTCATGACAGAGCCTAGTGGGAGATACCTCAGCTACTACGCCGTGGCCATCGGCGAGAAAGCCAACGCGGTATCGGAGTTCATGGAGAAGAACTACAAGTACGACATGAGCGTAGAGGAGACGATCAAGCTCGGAATACAGGCTATTGCCTCGGTGCTCGATGTAAAGCCCTCTAGCGAGTTCATCGAGGCCGGCTACGTTGACGTCGACTCCAGGAAATTCAAGATAATGAGCAGACAGGAGATAGACGACGTGCTAAGGCAGCTGGCAAAGGAAGGAAAATTGAAAATGTGAAAAGCCACCTTTTCTTCAGTAGCTAGAATGTAATACAGGAAGTTATTTTACCCTGTTAGTCAAAGAATCTGTAGTTTAGTGTAGAAGAGTGATGTGTTTTGACAGACAAATACGTGATAGCGAGACTCGAGGAGAAGGGGCACAGATTTGAAGTGTTGGTTAACCCGGATTTAGCTCTGAAAGTAAAGGAGGGAAAATCTGTTAGTGTAGACGATCTTCTCGTAGGCGATTTCATTTACAAGGATGCGAGGAAGGGGTTGAAGGCGTCGCCCGAGAGCCTTAGGGAGGTTTTTAAGACGGATGACGTCAGACAAATAGCCCTTGAGATCGTACGGAGAGGAGAGATTCAGCTGACGGCCGAGCAGAGACGAAAATTTGTCGAGGAGAAAAAGAAGCAGGTCATAACACTCATAGCAAAAAACGCCGTGGACCCGAAGACCAAACTACCGATACCCCAGAAGAGGATCGAGCTGGCAATTGAGCAGGCAAAGGTTTCAATAGACCCGTTCAAGCCTGCCGAGGCCCAGATGGAGGAGATCATTTCGAAGATTGCGCGGGTGATACCAATAAAGATCGCCAAGGCGTACATTAGTGTGAGGATCCCACCTGAGTACGCTGGGAGGGTCCATAAGTCGATTGCGCAGTTAGGCGAGGTAAAGAAGTCGACTTGGATGAACGACGGTAGTTTATTAATGGAGATAGAGATACCAGCTGGCATGCAACAGGAGTTCATAGACAAGGTAAACAGCTTAACGAAGGGTACAGCACAGGTCAAAATTATCAGCGTGGGTTGAGAGACTTGAAGCTCAAGGTCTACGTGGCGGACAGGCAGATTGTCAGGCCGGGCGATACTCTAGCCGAGATAGAGGAGGACGGGAACCAAGGCTTTAAGAGGCTACCGGAGAAGCACGTATACCTGGTAAACAACAAGATTTACTCTGACGTCTACGGGGTTGCCTCGGTCTCCGAGAACGACATCGCTGTTATACCATTCAACACCGTGTACTACCCTAGAAGAGACGATGTCGTGATTGGCGTTATCGAGGATATCGGGATAACAGCCTGGGAAGTCAACATCAGGAGCCCGTATAAAGCCTACTTGAACGCGAGCGACGCGATAGAGAACTTCAACCCCCTATATCACGACTTGAAGTCCTACCTAGACGTAGGTGACATGATACTCGCCAAGATCGTAGCTTTTGACAGGACAAGAGACCCCCTTCTCACGATAAGAGGTAAAGGTCTTGGCAAGATCATCGAGGGCATCATAATAGAGGTTAAACCGAGTAGGATCCCACGGATAATAGGCAAGAAGGGCAGCATGTTCAACCTGTTGACAACGAAAACGGGTTGCGACATAACAGTTGCCCAGAACGGCTTTATCTGGGCGAAGTGCCCGGACGAGTACAGAGGGGAGGTTTTAACCCAGGCTATTAAGATAATAGAGGAAAAGCCGCATGCGAGGGGCTTAACGGAGGAGGTAAAGCAGTTCCTAGAACAAAAACTGGGTGGTTAATGTGTCGGAGTCTAAGCCCAAGCTGATTCGCGAGGACGGATTAAGGGTTGACGGTAGGAGACCAGACGAACTAAGGCCGATAAGAATGGAGATAGGTGTACTGAAGAACGCGAACGGCTCCGCCCTAGTTGAGTACGGTGGAACAAAAGTTCTAGCAGCCGTGTACGGACCCAGGGAGGTAGTACCCAAGGCCGTGCAGCTCCCAGACAGAGCTGTATTAAGGGTGAGGTACCATATGGCACCATTCTCGACCACAGAGCACAAATCGCCAGCTCCTACGAGGAGGGAGATAGAGCTGTCCAAAGTCATAAGAGAGGCTCTAGAGTCGGTTGTCTTCGTAGAACAGTTCCCCAGAGCCAGCATAGATGTGTTCATCGAGGTGATCCAGGCCGACGGCGGTACCAGGACGGCCGGGTTGACAGCGGCGTCGCTGGCGCTAGCCGACGCGGGCATTCCTATGAAAGACTTAGTGGCCGGAGTCGCAGTGGGCAAAGTCGAGGGAGTCCTGGTACTAGACATAAACGAGCTCGAGGACGAGTACGGCGAGGCAGACCTGCCTGTAGGGTATGCCGCGGGTATCGGCGAGATAGTCTTGCTTCAGCTGAACGGTGTATTAACAGTAGAAGAGTTCAAGAAAGCTGTCGAACTCGCGAAGAGAGGGGCCGAGAAAGTGTACGCCTTGATGAAGGAGACGTTGCATAAGAAGTACCTGTCTGTACTAGAGTCGTGAGGTGGCCTCTATGTCGATAACTCCTCAAAGAGAGCCTATTATGCCCAAGATAAGGGCGGAGACGATAGTAAGGATGCTGAAGAAGGGTGAGCGTGTAGACAACAGGGGTCTTCACGACTACAGGAACATCTCGGTGAGCGTTGGCATAATAAACAAGGCGGAAGGAAGCGCCCTAGTGAAGCTGGGTGGTACGCAGGTAATAGCAGGTGTGAAAGCGGAGCTGGGCACGCCTTTCGAGGATAGGCCGAATGAGGGGGTTTTGCAAGTTCACGCCGAGTTCGTCCCACTAGCCTCCCCCTCCTTCGAGCCTGGACCTCCTAACGAGGACGCGATAGAGGTCGCGAGGGTAATAGACAGGAGTCTCAGAGAGCCCAAAGTAGTAGACCTCTCTAAGCTGGTGATCCAGCCAGGTAGACTGGCGTGGGTGATATACGACGACATCTACGTGATAGACCACGACGGGAACATACTAGACGCCGGCATGATAGCGTCCATGATAGCCCTCGCCACATCGAAGTTGCCTAGACTTGAGACCACAGCGGAGGGCTTCAAAGTCGTCTATGGAACCAAGGAAACCCCCCTGCCAATAAACACACTCGTGACCACGGTAACCATGGGCGTGCTAGGTGATATTCTAGTCGTAGACCCGACGCTCGAGGAGGAGAGTGTGATAGACACGTTCTTGTCGATCTCGGTGGACGAGAAAGGACGTATAGTGGGCCTACAGAAGAGAGGGCCGAGAAGTATTACGCCCAAGACGTTGGACTCTGCTGTCGAAATAGCTTTAAAGGCTGGCGAACAAGTCTTAAGCTTTATAAGGAGGGTTATAAGCAATCCACAAGAGTACACGAAGTGGTAGACCAGGTGTTGCTTATGGGAAGGACGAAGGTCGTTGGTCCCGCCGGTAGGTACGGGGCTAGGTATGGCGCTACTCTGAGGAAGAAGGTTAGGGATATATTACTCAAGAGGTATTCTCCCCAGCAGTGCCCCTTCTGTGGCTACACAGGTCGCGTAGTGAGGGTGTCGGTCGGTCTCTGGACTTGTAAAAAGTGCGGAGCCGTTTGGGCCGGCGGCGCGTACTACCACAGGACAGAGATCAGCAAGTACTTCCCCAAGGTTGTTGTAAGGGAGTAGAAGGAGTTGTTTTTAGTTACCACGTCGCATCGCCCGAGCCAGAGACTCAGGTCTTTCGTAAAAGACCTTACCCTCATCTTACCTGGATCTGTCAGAGTTACTAGAGGTAAAAGGAGGCTTGTAGACCTAGCCTACCTCGCGTTGCTGTTGAAAAAGAAGTATCTAGTTGTAGCCACGAATAAGAAGGGAAACCCGGCGGTTATTCACGTCTACGTAGTCCACTACGATGCCGAGGGTAAAGTCACGGCGTCGAAGTACTTCGACATGCTCCTAGGTGGCGTAAGGCTTTCCAGAGAGGGAGGAGCTAAGTTAACGGCCCCCATAACATCATACAGTAGTGTCGACGAGTCGGGTTGCTCTAGTAATAAGTGCCTAGAACTGGCAGGGTTATTGATGAGCCTGCTCAAGGACTTCATCAACAAGTCGTCGGCCTTCAAGATATCCCTACAAGACGAAGGGGGTAATGTAACGGTTAAAATACTTTCTCGCAATGGATATGTAGTCGGCCCCTTGTTAAAGGTGAGAGGCTTCAAGACTTATGGAGAACAAGGTTGAGCTCGAGGTAAGAGGCGTTGACGAGAATATCGCTAGGTCCATCGTGGAGTCTCTGCGACCGGAGATAGAGAGCCTCCCTGAGACCTGCCGGGGTGAGGTAGAGTTAAAGGAGTCTACGCTCAGGGTTGTTGTATTGTGTTCCAGAATAGGTCTTTTAAGAGCGGTTGTTAATAGTATAATAAGTACCATATCAATGCTCATGGAGTTAAAGACGGTGATCGAGAGGTGAGCGAGCAGAGATTGCCACCCGAGGTTCAGCAGTTGATAGCACAGTACCAAGCTATGAGGGAGAGCTACGTCAAGGTCGACTCGGAGCTAAAGCTCGTAGAAGCCGAGATATCGGAGATAGACAACGTGCTAGAGAACCTGCAGTACCTACAGGACTCTACGGAGGTCTACAAGCTTATAGGTCAAGTCTTGGTGAAGAAGAGCAAGGACGAAGTAGTCAAAGAACTCCAAGAGAGGAAGGAGCTACTCAGTTTGAAGAAGGAAAAGTATAGGAAGCAGCTCGAGGTACTCTCGAGACAGCTAGCAGACCTCGAGAGCAAGATCAGAGAGGTACTATCAAAGTATGGACTCACAGCCCAGAAACAGACCTAAGCTCGTGGGCTTAAAACTAGACAATATAAAAGACGACGACTTGGAGGAAATCGCTCTGAGAGTCGAGGAGGCTATCAGGGGTTTCATCGACGAGAAGGCGCGAGGTCTAGTCGAAGCTGACATAATAGTCCGGTTAGAGAAGACCACGGAGAGCGTCAACGTAGTGATCGACGTGAGGCTAAGAGGGGGAGCGCCTGTTGGGGCGCTCGACATTGACACGCTACTAAGGGACTCGGTTAACGTCGGTAGGAGGGAGTTCGAGGGGCTCATAAGCAGGTACGCGAAAGGGAGTACTTGACATCCGATTTTTAACCCCCGTATACATGAGGTCTTTTAGTACGGTTACGTGGGCGAGGCTGGTTTACGCATGGTCAAGTATAAGCAGACTAGTGAAGTCTTGAAGATAATGAAGAACCTCGAGCAGGTAAGGAATATAGGCATAACAGCGCACGTCGACCACGGGAAGACGACGCTGTCTGACTCACTGTTAGCGATGGCGGGTCTGCTCTCTGAGAAGATCGCGGGGCAGGCATTAGCGCTGGACTACTTAGATATCGAGCAGAAGAGGCAGATGACCGTCAAGGCGGCGAACGTTAGCTTGTACCACGAGTACAAGGGCAAGCCCTACGTTATTAACTTGATCGACACTCCGGGACACGTCGACTTTCAGTCGAAGACTATAAGGGCGCTGAGGGTGATCGACGGCGCTATTGTCGTGGTCGATGCCGTTGAGGGGGTAATGACGCAGACCGAGATGTACCTTAGAGTAGCCCTGGAGGAGATGGTGAGACCAGTACTGTTCATAAACAAGATCGACAGGTTGATTAAGGAGCTTAAATTGTCCCCGGCAGAGATACAGCAGAGACTTGTCCAGATAATCAAGGACATCAACTCGCTGATAGCCACTTATGCCGACAAGGAGTTCCGGACAGCGTGGCAGCTCGACCCGGCTAAAGGCCAGGTAGTGTTCGGCAGTGCTAGGGATAGATGGGGCTTTTCAGTACCCATGGCTCAGCAAAAGGGCATAAAGTTTAGCGATGTAATTGATGTCTACCAGAGGGGTAAGGACGCCCTCCCCGAGCTACAGAAAGTAGCCCCGCTACACGAGGCTATCCTCGACATGGTAGTTAAGTACGTCCCCAACCCCAGGGAGGCGCAGGCCTACAGGATAAAGAAGATATGGCACGGCGACTTGAATAGCGATGTGGCAAAAGCAATGCTAGAGGCGGACCCCAACGGACCTTTGGTGATGCTGGTTAACGACGTTAGGGTGGACCCGCACGCCGGCCTGGTGGCTACCGGGAGAGTATACTCAGGGACTGTTAGAGCCGGCGAGGAGGTCTGGCTAGTGAACGCGAGGTTAAAGCAAAGAGTTTTGCAGGTCGGGCTGTACATGGGCCCATACAGGGAGCTAGCTGACGAGATAAGCGCCGGCAACATAGCCGCCGTGCTGGGACTAGACAAGGCCAGGTCAGGAGAGACCGTGTGCTCCCTCGCGGTCAAAGACTATATGACGCCCTTCGAGAGGCTGAGGATGATCACAGAGTCGGTTGTCACGGTGGCCATCGAGCCGAAAGACCCCTCTCAGCTGACTAAGCTGATCGACGCGATGCACAAGCTGAGCATAGAGGACCCGAGCTTGGTGGTCAAGATAAACGAGGAGACGGGCGAGTTCCTGCTGAGCGGTGTTGGGACTCTCCACATCGAGATCGCTCTTACTCTCCTCAAAGACCTCTACGGACTAGAAGTAGTCGCCACCCCACCAGTAATAGTATACAGGGAGAGTATTAGGGCGAGTAGCCGCGTATTCGAGGGCAAGTCGCCGAACAAGCACAACAAGTTGTACATAAGCGTCTCGCCGCTGGACGAAAACACGATCAGGCTGATACAGGACAGGATTATCACGGAGGACATGGATCCAAGGGACAGGGCTAAGATCCTCAGGGAACAGGCTGGATGGGACGCGGACGAGGCCAGGAGGATATGGGCTATCGACGACAACATAAACGTGTTCGTCGACATGACCACTGGTGTTCAGTACCTTAGGGATGTAAAGGACACCATCATACAGGGCTTCAGGCTAGCCATGAGAGAAGGCCCGCTGGCCATGGAGCCCGTTAGAGGGGTCAAAGTGGTACTACACGACGCAATAATACACGAAGACCCGGCGCACAGAGGCCCGGCACAGTTGTTCCCGGCTGTTAGGAATGCTATATACGCTGGCATGTTGACCTCGAGGCCCACTCTCCTGGAGCCTATCATGAAACTCGACATAAGAACCCCCATGGAGTTCATAGGGAACATATCGACGATAATAACGAAGAAGAGGGGGAAGTTGATAGAAGTCCAGCAACTGGGCAACCTGTCGAGGGTAATAGCCGAGATACCGGTCGCCGAGTCTTTCACAATAGCCGAGGAGCTCAGGAGCGCAACTGCCGGCAAGGCGATCTGGGGGCAGGAGTTCAGTAGGTGGGCCCCGGTACCAGACAGCATGTTAATGGACCTAGTGGCTAAGATCAGGGAGAGGAAAGGGCTCAAACCGGAGCCTCCAAAGCCAGAGGACTTCCTCGGTCCATAAGCGCTTTTTCAAGCTACGGGTTTTCATATACTGTTCTCACTACACCTTTAGAAGTAGAATAAAGCGCCGGGGCGGGGACTCGAACCCCGGACCACCGGGTTTCCACCAGGCTACCTAGCGCGGTTAACAGCCCGGCGCTCTACCAGGCTGAGCTACCCCGGCTCGAGTTCTTATTATATATCATACGACGGGTTTTATACTTCAACAACCGTTGTAGCCGTTAGTTTCAGGGTGGTGGTCGTATTTCAACACCAGCCTTCACAGGGGGTGCTCGGAGATAACGAGCACAGTAAGGGTTAAGGTCGACGTGGTCAAGCTCTACAAGAGCTTTGTCGATTCCGGGGTGTTGTTCGTTAGCGTTGAGGACGTCGCCGAGAGGCTCTACACCACCAAGACGTCGGCTGGGAGGGTACTGTCTAGGTTAGAGAGACTGGGTCTTGCTAGGAGGTGGTCCAAGAACGTATACGTAATCAGAGCCAGGCTAGTCAACAGTGATGGAGTCCCCATTACTAGGGACGTAGATGTTTAGGTCTTTCCCCAGGCTCTCCCTTATGGCGTTAGCCAGCCCTTTGGACGACTCCTCGTCTCCGTGGACTATGACCACGTTGCGTAGCGTGTGCGAGTAGGTCTTGGCTATGTCTACCAGCCCGTCTCTACCGGCGTGGCTAGAGAAGTCGAACCACTCTACGCGTGCTCTAGTGAAGTAGACCCCGATCTCCTCCAACCCCCCTTTCTCGAGGAGCTTATGTCCCGGGCTATTGGGCGACTGGTAGCTAACGAGTAAAACAGCGTTCTTAGGGTCGTCGGCAAGCTTCTTCAAGTACTGAAGACTGGGACCCCCTTTGAGCATTCCAGCTGTAGCTATGATGACCCCCGGGCTCTTCAGGGCTTTCTTCCTATCTCTCACGTTCTTCACGAAGGTAACCCTTTCCAGCGCCCTTAGGTACAGGGACGGGTCTCTTAAGTACTTCCGGTAGTTCAGGTATATGCCGCATATCTCTCTCGCCATCCCGTCTACGTAGATGTCTACATATGGTAGCTCGTTCGCGAGTAGCGTCAAGACCTCCTGGCTTCTACCCACACTGAAAGAAGGTACTAGTACCACGCCGCCGCCGGAGATCACCTCCTCGACTACGCTGACGAACCTTTTTTCGACGCGGTACCGGGGTGGGTGTACCCTATCACCGTACGTGGCCTCTGTAATAAGGGTATCTACTTTAACAGGCCACAACTCAGCCCCGCTGAGCGTCCATGTCTGCACCGTATTGATGTCTCCTGTGTACAGAATCCTGTGCCCGCTCGGGGTCTCGACGTAAATAGCCGCGCTACCTAGTATGTGGCCCGCGTTCATGAAGACCAGCTTGAAACCGCCGGCTTCGACTTCCGCCCCGTAATCGACGAGCTGGGCATTATCGCTCATTTTCACAAACTCGCTGTACTCGTAGTCCACGTTGACCGCGTTCAGCTTCAGGAAGTCTAGTACTAGGAGTCTGGCGATTTCGATCGTGGGCCTCGTCATGTAGATCTTCGGCTTACCAGTTATGTACATCAAGGGGGCTGCGCCGATGTGGTCTAGGTGGGCGTGCGAGATCGCGATCAGGCTCAGGTCAGCAGGCCTCACGTGCAAGGGTACTTGCGGGCGGTCCTTGTCGTCGAAGTTAATACCGTAGTCTAGTAAAGCCTTCTCCCCGTCCTCGACTAGTATGGCGGCCCTACCTACTTCCCTACCTCCACCTAGTATTCTCAGGCTGGGCATTTTGAATCAACAGGATTCTTCGCTTCGGCTTCTACTTTAATAGGTTAACACGACTTATATAATTTAGACTGTCGCGGTGTTTCTCCTTGATACCGGGATTTAGCCCCCGAGAACTGAAGAGAGCACTGAAGAGAATGGGTCTAGATGTTGAAGAGCTGAGCGGCGTCGAAAAAGTGGAGTTCTATTTGAAAGACAGGAAGATCGTTATCGAGAACCCCCAGGTAGTGGTTATAAAGTCTAAAAACCAAACGGTTTTCCAGGTCGTCGGGGAGGCAAAAGAGGAGACGACCGGGAAGGAGCAAAGAGAAGCAGTGGTCGCGGTAAACGAGGAGGACGTCGAGTTTGTAGCTTCACAGGCTGGCGTGTCCAAAGAGGAGGCTAGAAGAGCGCTCATAGAGACCAGGGGCGATATCGCAGAGGCGATCATAAGGCTGAGGGAGAGGAGGGGGTCTAGTGAAGTACAGTAAAATAGGCGATGTCTACACACTAGATTACGACAGGTACGTTTCTACACTGGACTCGCCAGCTTACCTGCTCAATGTCGAGTATAATGGAGAGGCCGGTAAGGCCTGCCTCGTATTTTTGTCTAACGACGGGAGAAGGATAATTAGACTGCTAGACCCCACGGGGCATAAACCATACTTCATCACCGACGAGCCCGCTGACGAGGTCTTGAAGAAGAAGGAGGTCACTGGAGACCCTTCTTTCGAGGCGGTTGAGGAGGTTATCAAGGTAAACCCCTTGACCATGCAGAAGGTAAAGCTGACAAAAATAGTTGTTAAAGACCCGCTCGCCGTAAAGAAGCTCAGGGAGCACTTCGCCTCGGCGTGGGAGGCCAAGATCAAGTACCACAACAACTATATTTACGACAACCTCCTCGTGCCCACCATGAGGATAAAGGTTGAAAATACCAACCATAGACCCGTCTTGTCAATAGTCAAGCCCTCCGTAGATAAGCAAGTCCTGGAACTCGTCACAAAACTGTTCGGTAATGAACACCCCGAGGTCTACGAGACATCGATGAGCTTCCTCGACTACTTCGAAGAAATGCCGCCGAACCCTGTGAAACTAGCAGTCGACATAGAGGTCTACAGCCCGGCAAAGGGTAAAGTCCCCTCGCCTAAGCACGCAGACCTCCCCGTGATATCGATAGCGTTCAGCGCAAGCGACGGGTTTAAGAAAGTCTTGGTCTTAGCTAGGGACGTGAGGTTCGGTGAGCCGACCGATGAGTACCCTTGGGAAGCCGAGGTCGAGGTATTCGACAGCGAGAGGGCGATGATCCTCGAAGCCTACAGAGTCATGTCTAACTACCCTGTGGTCGTGACGTTCAACGGAGACAACTTCGACCTGTACTACTTGTACAACAGGTCGATTAACCTCGGTATAGAGAGAGACAAGATCCCTATCAGGATTGCGAAGATAGAGGAGACGAAAGAAGTCCAGGCCAGGTTAGAGACATCTATACACATCGACTTGTACAAGTTTTTCTCGAACAAGGCCATTAAGAGCTACGCCTTCGGCAACAAGTACCAGGAGGAGAATCTAGAGGCAATATCAACCGCCCTACTTGGAGTATCCAAGGTCGCGTTCGAGGGAAATCTCGGCGAGAAAGACCTCTCCTTGCTGATAGCCTACAACTACCGTGACGCCGAGATCACACTGCAGCTGATCACCTTCAATAACGAGCTGGTTTGGAAGCTGATGGTGTTAATGGCCAGGATATCGAGAACCGGTATCGAGGACATCTGTAGGAGGAAGATCTCAAACTGGATCCAGAACATGGTCTTCTGGGAGTCGAGGAAGAGGAACTACCTGATCGTGAATAAAGAGGATATCCAGAAGTTCGCAAAGAGCACTCACACCAAGGCTATAATAGAGGGCAAGAAGTACGCTGGCGCTCTCGTGATAGAGCCGCCAATAGGCGTCTTCTTCAATGTAGCAGTCCTAGACATTGCCTCCCTGTACCCGAGTATTATAAAGAGGTACAACCTGAGCTTTGAGACCGTTGATGTAGAGTGGTGCTCTAACAAGTACTGGATAGAAGACGAGACTGGGAGGAAAATCCATAGTGTCTGTAGGGACAGACCGGGCCTGATGTCGATTCTCGTGGGTATACTAAGGGACTTTAGGGTTTTTGTGTACAAGAAAAGGGCAAAGGACAAGAGTCTTCCGCCAGAAGTACAGGCGTGGTACGACGTCGTGCAGAAGGCCATAAAAGTGTTTATAAACGCTAGCTACGGCGTGTTCGGTGACGAGGCATTCCCGCTCTACTCCCCGGCCGTAGCCGAGAGTGTTACAGCGATGGGAAGGCGCTCTTTCTTCAGCATCCTTAGCAAGGCGGCGGAGCTAGGGGTCAAGATATTGTACGGGGACACGGACTCGATATTCTTGTGGAACCCGACGCAGGAGCAGTTAGGGAGACTACAGGAGTGGGTTTACAACAACCTCGGGCTGGAGATAGAGCTCGACAAGGTGTTTACTTTCATCGTCTTCACGGGGTTGAAGAAGAACTATCTCGGGCGGTCTAGCGATGGCGGGATCGAGATAAAAGGCCTTATTGCCAAGAAGAAGAACACACCCGACTTCCTCAAGAACTTCTTCGAGGAGATAATCGAGAGGATGAGAGCTGTCTCAAACCCGGCAGACCTCAAGGAGTTCGAGGAGTGGTTGAGGAGCGAGGTAAAGGAGAAGTACGTTAGCTTGAAGAGGAAGGAGATAACCCTCGACCAGCTCACGATCAGGACTGGTTTGACCAAGAGGATCGAGGAGTACACGAAGAACACGCCGCCCCACGTCAAAGCAGCTATACAATTGAAGAACTACGGTATCCACGTTGGCGAGAACGACATAATAGCGTATGTGAAAGTTAAGAGCAAGGACGGCGTGAAGGCGATCCAGTTGGCGAAACTCGCTGATATAGACCCCGACAAGTACATCGAGAACATAAGGAGTAGTCTCGAACAGCTACTGGAGGCGATAGGGCTGGACTGGGACAGCATTATCGGGACGAGGGTAAGCGACCTGTTGACTAGGTCAAGATAGAGCGCACAGGATAGAAAGGTATATAGGCTTTTGATCCAATTAGAGACTCAGCCGATAGGTGATTACCTCATGCCAAAGAAGAGGGAGAGTAGGGGGCGTAGAAAAGGTGATAAAGGCAAAGTAGAGATGATACAGTGCGACAACTGCGGGAGGCTCGTCCCCGCAGACAAGGCTATATGTGTTACGAGAATGTATAGCCCTGTAGCCCCTCAACTAGCCCAAGAACTAGAGAAGAAAGGCGCAATAATAATGAAGTACCCTGTTAGGAAGTGCTACTGCATATCGTGCGCTATACACTACGGTATAATCAAGGTCAGACCAGAAGAAGAGAGGAAGGCTAGAGGGCTGGTTATTTAGAGATAGGGATACAGTTTTAACCTCTTTAAGGCATTTAAACGGCTCTGAGAACAGGTGATCGGATGGCCTCTATAAAGAAGGTAGTACTGGTCACCGCAGAACACCACCCATATCACAAGCTATGGGTTAAGCTGGCGGAGAGGATATCGAAGGACCTCAACGCGCCATTGGATGTCAAAATAGAAGACTACGTGTACATCAACGAGTACGGTGACAAGGACGAATACGGTATGGCGTGGCTACCCCAGATTTTAGCCGAGTACGACGACGGGACAGTAAGAGTCCTCTTGTCCCAACTTCCCTTGAACCAGGCTCTTCAACCAGACGAGGAGAAGGCAATAGAGATTATGAAGAGTAAAGCTTTAGGGTCTTAACGGCAAATATTTTTAGCTTGGATTCGAATGCGAGGCCTTAGACATGTACTATGTGCCGTACGTCCCCACCCCCTACCCTGTCGTCAGAAAGATGCTTAGCCTGGCTAACGTCGGACCTGAGGACGTGGTTTACGACCTAGGATGTGGCGACGGGAGGATTCTCATCGTATCAGTTAAGGAGTTCAACGCCAAAAAAGCCGTCGGCATCGAGAAGGACCCTGAGAGAGTGAAGGAGGCGAAAAACAACGTTCTGAACCACGGATTGGCCGACAGGGTGGTGATTATAAACGACGACTTCTTTAATGTAGACATCAGCGAGGCCACGGTCGTAACGCTCTTCTTGTTGACGTCCGTGAACGAGGCTCTGAGACCCAAGCTCGAAAAAGAGTTGCGGGACGGGGCGAGAGTGGTCAGCCACGAGTTCAGAATACCCGGTTGGAACCCGGTCAAAGTTGTCGACGTTAAAGACGACAACGGGTTGACTCACACGGTTTACTTGTATGTTAAAGGCAAACACGTTTGATCAAGGGAGTATTTTTCTACCAAATACTATGTAACCCGTGTGCCCCGTCATTCTAGGGCTGGGACGTGTACCCTCTTTAGATACGATGTATTCCCTCAGGAGAACCTCGTAGACGTGAATGTCGACGAATAGCCCCTGCATCGAAGCCACGGTCTTCTCGACCTGGTTGACAGTGGGTAGAAAGGCGACGAGTGGGGACCCAGACTTGAGCGAGTCGTACACGGCTTTGACGGCGTTCCAGGGGTCGGGGATGTCTAGGATAGAGGCGTCGAAATCACGCTCGTCCACCCCCTCCCTGATGTCTCTCTTGACAAAGACGACCCTCCTAGCGAGGCCAAGCCTCTCCAGGTTTTCGGCGGCCTTCCTAAGCTTCGCCTCGTCTATGTCTACGGCGTAAACCTTCCCGCTATCCCCTACCAGGTAAGCCAATACTGCTGTCACGTGCCCTGTCCCCACGCCCCCCTCGAGCACTCTAGACCCCTCTGTGACCCCGGCTAAGTATGTGATCAGGCTCACGTCCTTGGGGTATATTACCTGGGTGGCCCTCTTCATTGACGCGAGGAAGTCGACTGGGAGAGGTCTGAGCAGGTGTACTTTTACTCCCTTAGAGGTTGTCACAAACTCGCCTATTTCCCGCCCTATAACTTCCTCGTGTCTGACAAAGCCTTTGTCGGTTCCGAGGATGCCGCCCTCGCGAATCACCTGTACGAATCTTCTCTTGGGGTCTATGTAGAAGAGAACCCGATCACCAGGTCGGATCGGCATTACTCGAAACACCGCTCAGTACTGGTGTCACACATCACCGCTCAGCAATACCAGCTATCCTCATCTCAACTATATTTAAAGTTCTTCGGAGTTTAAATAGTGTAGGCGCTCACCCGCTGGTTAGAGGCAGTACGTGGTCTACATGGAAATGTACTTGATAAGCATACTACCTCTATACACTCACAGGATCTTCACTGGGAAGAAGAAGATCGAGTTGAGGAGGTTCTTTGGATTAAGGCCTTCACCAGGCAGTCTCTTTGTAGTGTACTCTAGCGGGAATGTGAGGGCGATCGTAGGGGAGTTCTACGCTGGAGAGGTGTTTGTGGGGAGCCCGGAGGAGGTGGGCGAGATCGCCTTGAGAGGCGAGACAGGCGTTTCTAAGGGCGACCTCAGGTATATCAAAGGGTCGAGGATGGCGGTCGGGATTGAGATACGTGGGGCTAGGCTTTACAGGAGACCAGTTAAACTAGAAGAGCTCAGGAAGATCTTCCCCGGGTTCCAGCCCCCGCTCAGTTTCAGATTGTTGAGAGAGGACGAGCCCCTTTACGTCTTGTTGATAAAGAAACTACGAGAGCTCTCGTAAACCAGGAAAAACCCCTATCTCATTTCCCGGTCTCTAACCCAGAGCTCCTTTTTCAGCAAGTCTCTAATCGCTACTCTTATGACTTCACTCCTGCTACTGTACCTGCCGATCCTGACCAGTTCGTCAATCCCCTCGACGTAAATCTCGGGCATTTTGACGGTGATCAACCTCATCCTAGCGATGCTATTGGCCATCTTACTCACCAACCTTCTATGGCGTACGGTAAGATTTATAAACCCCAAGCCATTTTTCCCGGGGCGCTACTGAAGGAGCAGTAGTCTTCCAACAGCCCTCTCCGCTTCGGTCAAAAAGTCTCTCCACGATCTGAGGACTTGCAGCACGTTACTACTGTTGAAAGTGGCTACGATGACGATCGCGGACGTGTAGACTACCGGTGCGAACTGGACGGCGTAGAAGCTGTACTGTGTTCTCCCACCGACAGCCCACAAAAGGACATAGCCCGCAAGTAACCCGAGCAACCAACACGACGACTTGGCGAACGCGGTTTTACCTTTCAGGTACCCTGGCAACAGGACTAGTGTACTGACTAGCGCGAACGACCATACAGGCCAGAACCCGACAGCTACCACAGCCGCACCGCCGGGGAAGTAGTAGAGCGTGAAGGGGTTTACACCGGCGAACCAGTCCCACGGAGCAGAGCTGACCGGGCAGCCGTTACCGGAGCACTTCACTTGGGTGTGCCAGGCTATAGCCCCGGTTATTGACTGCTTGAACCAGTTAGTGAACCCTAAGTAGCTGATCAGAGGCAGGCTGGCTAAGATCTGTGTGGCGAGGAACGCCAGCCCGCTGACTATGTAGAACCCTAGCAGGGTAGCAGTGAAGTCTAGCAGGTTAAAGCGCTTCTTCACCCTCTCTCGGGCGTACAGCAAGGACAGAGGTATTAGAGCGAAGAGCGCGTTGAACTTGAATAGAGCCCCAATAACCGCGGCGAGTAGGGCAAGCCCGTACCTTTTACCGAGCGCGAGGTAGAATGACAGAGCTGTGAACAAGGAGACGTACACGTCCAACAGCGCGATTGACGACAGGCTTCTTACAAGCGGGTCTACAGACAGGAGAGCGGCTGCCGCCAAGCCCGCTACAGTGTTTCCCTGTAGGAGCCTCCTTGTCGCGAGGAATGTCAAGAAGATCAACAGAACCCCCGCAACCATGTTACCCAACCTCCAGTACAAGGGGTGGTCCCCAACCAACACCATGGTCAAGCCTATAACGTACTTTCCAAGTGGCGGGTGTTCGAGATTGAGGTACGTGTTGATACCGGAGGCGTCGGGCATCATCCAGCCGGGTATCACGTCCCCCACGCCGACTACTCTCTTAACAGCGTCTAGGAACTCGTTGAGAGCTGTAAGGTTCGTAGAGTGCGCGTAGAACCCGTTCAGCTTGCTGTAGTCAAGCCTGAGGGTTACACCGTACTCCTTCGCCAACGACTCGACGCGCGCCCTGTCTAGTGTGCTGTTGTAGATGATGGTATACCCATAGCCCCCCACTTCTCTTGGGGATAAGTGGAATACCTTTAACATGATGTTCCTAGCGGAGGCGACATACCACACCTCGTCCGAGACGTAGCCTTTCCCGCCGACGGCCAGTTCGTTATCGGTGAAGCGCGCGTCCCAGTAGTAGAACTGGGCTGCGGACAGAGCCAGAATAACAGCCAGTAAGGCAAGCTCGTATAGCCTCAGCCTAGGCAACGCGACACCTTGCGTTATTATAAATCGGGCGGGTATTAATATAGGGAGTCAGCCTCCGGTGACGCTCGTTTGAGGGAGAGAGTAGTAGTGTTGCTGGTGGCTCTATTCGCGGGGTTGGCGGCCTTTATTATACACATGCCCCCTGAAGTATCGGTCGCCTTGTTCGGGAGACAGCTTATACAGGCACCTTTCTACGACGACTTTTACCAGTCAGTCTACAACGGGGTCTACGCGAGTTCGTGTTCTGGAGGCGAGAACTGGATTAACGCGCAGGTAATGCGTGCTGTTTGCGAGGGGGTACCCGTGTTCCCCGTACCTTACTCGGACTACAAGTTAAACCAGCCGCCTCTCTACGCTCTGATAGCAAGCTCCATGATCTACCTGTCAAACGCTGTAGGGTATAAGCCCGGGACCCCCCAGGCGGGCGCCTTCTTCTACATTCTTCAGTCCGCCATAGAGGCGTCTTTTCTCGTCGCCGCAGCGCTGGTATACCACGGGTTCACAGTCGAGCTTAACGCGCCTATTCAGAGGAGGGCGTTCTCGTTCTTTTTTCCGTCTATGGTAGCGTACTCCGTGTACTCCCTCGACACCGTATCCCTCTTCTTGCTGGCTTCCTCGCTCTACTTCGCCTCGCGGGGTCGCCTTACATATTCAGCGCTCGCGCTAGCCGTGGGCTCCTCGGTGAACGCGTTTCTCTTCATACCGCTCTCCTTGCTTCTCTATCTCAACGCGGTCGGTGGCGTAAAGCTGAGCTACCCACCTATTGTAGCCGGGTTCACACCCTATATAGTGCTAGGGGTGTTAACGCCCTCGGGCCTAGTGGCCTACTTTACTTACCTGGTAGACAATAGCCTGAACAACGGGCTAGCGGTGATATTCAACTACTTCGCGGGTAGGGACGGTTACGGGTACTGGGTCGGGCTCTACATGACTGCTCTGTTCGTCTTGTTAGCCCTCTCTGGGGCAGTGGAGGAGGGGGGTCTGAGCACTTACATAGCGTCGTTTACAGCCCTTGCTGTAGTGCTAAACCCCTCCCTACCGCCTCAGTCTCTTTTGTTCCTAACGCCCCTACTCTACGTGTTCACGCTAGGTACTAACGAGCTACTCCTATTGTACACAGCCGACTTTCTCAACACCATGATAATACCGATGTGGTTTAAGGACTCTACACTGAGATACTACGCAAACCTCTATCTGGGCCTTAACCTGCCAGTCTACGACCAGCCGTGGAGTCTCGACTCGCCTGTCCAGTGGGTTGTCCAGGCTAGGAACGTAGTACTACTCGCGCTCTCTCTGGGTGTATTCCCCGAGCGTATTAAGCGCGTGATTAAAGTTAATAAAAGCTAGAGTAGATAAACCTATAACGCCTGCCGGGGTCGCCTAGCCTGGTAGGGCGCCGGCCTGCTAAGCCGGTGGGGGAAACCCCGCGCGGGTTCAAATCCCGCCCCCGGCGCCTCTTTTTATTCCGGGGCTCGCCGCTCGGCATGTCGCGTTATGGACTAACCGAGTCGGTGGGGGCAACGAGAATCGCTGCGAGGTCGGTAGCAAGCGCGACTTGCACGTTAACCTGCTCGATACCGCGCGAGTCTCTGTCGTAAGGCTTTGTCAATGCCGTATACGTTTTTTCATTTTCTCGAGGTAGTAGTCCGTTAACCCTCCCTCGCCAAGTCTAACAATGTGTTCTCTAGGCACTCTCGTCTTGGACGAGACCCACGGGAGTATTACGTCTAGGAAGTTGAGGTCCGGGAAGTGTATTATACCGCTCGAGACGCCTATGATGGCCTTGTCCCCCTTGTAAGCGACCATGCTCATTGTGGTCGGCTTCATGGGGATACCGTAGGCTACTACCGTGTCAGCAACCATTCTTATCGCGACCGGCGTCCTATCAGTTGGGTCGACGCTCATGCCCCCCACTGCTATGACCGCGTCGGAGTCCTCGAGCAACTCCTCTATTTTATGCGCGATCTCCTTCTCGTCATCCCTGGCATAGAGAACTCTACCAGGACTACAGTTGTACTCGGCGAGCTTCTTTATGATGATCCCGCTGGCAGTGTCTCTCTTGAGGCCCTCCACGATTTCGGTGCCCACGACGAGGATCCCAACTCTGGGTCTCGCGCTCGGTATCAGGGCTAGAACCGGGTTGTGGGGCTTGGTCTTGTTCAACAGGTCTTCTAGGACCGCTCTAGGCACCTTCAGTGGCACAACGTCAACGACCGCCACCACGTCCCCTCTCCGCACAAAAACGCCGTTTCTCCGCGTTATCACAACCAATAACCCGCTTTCGTTAACAACTCTCAGCCCCTCGGAGTTGACAATAAACAGCCCGTCTTCGCCGGCTCTTACAAGGGCTTTACCCTCTTCTGAAGCCTCTACTACGAGATTTCCACTCGTAATACTACTCGCCAGGGAGACCGCGGCATCCGTCTCGAAGACCTCTTCAGTAGACTCTTCCTCGCCCTCTAGCACGTAGACGTAGTAGTGCCCGTTAGCCTTCATTACCTCAACGTCCCTTGCCTCTAGGACCTCGCCCCTTCTCTTCAGAGCACCTTTCTGGTCGGGTGTTACGATCGTGTAGTCCATTGCCAGTCTCTTCCCTACAGCGTCTTCTACTCGCAGGAGTTTCAAGGTCTCCACCTGTGGGAGTTTCCATGTCTAATAAGTAATTGTGTGTATTAAATGTGTAGTGAAGATGGGATGTTAATGGGTTGATGGACGAAAAACTATTTATAGAGCTGTTTAGCGTACTCGTACGCTTTTAGACTGTACATTAGTGCGGGGCCGCCGCCCATGCAAACGGCAACTTTGATCACGTCGTAGACCTCCTCAATAGTGGCACCAGCTTTATACGCCTCGTACAGGTGCCACTGGATACAGGGCTCGCACCTTATCGCGATGGCTATACCCAGAGAGACGAGCTCCTTGGTTTTCTTGTCTAGAGCCCTCGCGGACTCCGCCTCCTCAACGTAGTGAAGGAAGTCCTTAAGCTCGGGGGCCTTGCTGAGAAGTTCGAAAAGGACTCGTTTAATCTCTTCGAGGCTCTTTATTAAGGACGCCTCCTCCAAGACTATACCCTCGCATCTCTAATCTGCGGGAAAGTTAAAAAAAGTTAAACCAGCCTAAGTCAGACCTCGGGCTTCCTCCTCTTAACGGCTTTGTCGAAGATGATCCAGTTCCTATACCACTCCTCGTTCTCCCTCTTCAAAAGGTCCAGGACCATCTTCATCAGGTCTTTGCTAGAGATCTCCGTTACGTTTTGCTCGAGGAGTTTTCCCTCGACAATTTTGGCGATCTTTCGAGCAACGTCTACCGGTGCTCCTGTTTTGATAATGCTGACCACGATCTTCTCCGGTATGAACTCTTCCTTGCTCCCGTCTCTCTTTATCACAAAGATACCGCTCACACCTAACACCCCCTGTTTGATATAAGCGGTGTAAATATATATCCTTTATGCACGTATGTACAGGGTCTTTTGCCTACGGGGGTCTAGTACATAGCCGTCTCCCATAAAAGGCACTCTTGAACAGGGGGAAAGTCTTATTCTCATGTGTGCCTTAAAGCAAAATGTGGTCATCCATGATAGTCCTCGTCACGGGCTCTACCGGGCAAATAGGGTCTGAGCTGGTGCCGGCTCTAAGGGAAGTTTACGGCAAGGACAGAGTGATCGCGTCCGGTAGGAACGTGGCCAAGCTGAGAGAGATAGGCGAGCCGTACGTCGAGCTCGACGTGCTGAGACGGGACGAGATAGCCAGAGTCGTCAAAGAGTACAAGGTTAACGTGATAGTCCACCTAGCTGCGGTGTTGTCGGCTAGAGGGGAGCAGGACCCCGCTCTCGCCTGGGACGTCAACACCAACGGGACGCTTAACGTTTTCGAAGTAGCGAGGGAGAACAGGCTCGACATGGTCGTAGTGCCCAGTAGTATTGCTGTTTACGGGCCCGAGACGCCTGACAACCCTGGTGACATAACGGTGATGAGACCGAAGACGATTTACGGGATCAGCAAAGTAATCACGGAGCTCCTAGGCGAGTACTACTACTTGAAGTACGGCCTCGACGTAAGGGGGCCTAGGCTACCGGGCGTCATAAGCTGGAAGACCCCGCCTGGAGGCGGTACGACCGACTACGCTGTCGAGGCATTCTACGAGGCTGTTAAGAGGGGGGAGTACACGTTCTGGGTTAGACCCGACACTAGGCTGCCCATGATCTACATGCCGGACGCTATAAGGGCGTTCACGATGTTGATGAAGGCCGATAACGCTGACCTCACGGTCAGGTTCTACAACGTCCAGGGCATGAGCTTCACAGCCAAGGAGCTGGCTGACACTATAGCCAAGTATATACCCGGCTTCAAGGCGGACTTCAAGCCAGACCCGCTGAGGCAGAGAATAGCAGACTCGTGGCCCAAGAGCATCGACGACAGCAGGGCTAGAAGGGACTGGGGCTGGAGACCGATGTGGGACCTCGAGTCCATGGCTAGAGACATGATAGAGAACCTGAAGAAGTCCCTAGGGGGAAAGGGCTAGAGGACCCTTAAACCGTTTATTTATGTCTAATACATTTATATCCGAACCAGCGATCTATACATATATGGCGTGGTGTTGAACGTGGGGAAACTAGACTGGATTAAGGAGGAGCTGGAGAACCTGAAGAAGCAGGGCCTCTACGTCACAATACGCAAGCTACAGACAGCGCAGGGCCCATGGGTCGTCGTGAACGGTAAGAGAGTCTTGAACATGTGTAGCAACAATTACCTGGGCCTCGCGGCTCACCCGAGGATTAAAGAGGCTGCGATCAAGGCTATACTAGAATACGGTGTCGGCGCTGGGGCTGTGAGGACTATAGCAGGGACTATGGAGCTACACGAGATACTCGAAGAGAAACTAGCCAGGTTTAAGAGGAGGGAGGCGGCAGTGGTCTTTCAGAGCGGTTACAACGCTAACTTGGGCGCTCTCAGCGCTTTGGGGTGGGGTAGAAAGGACCTCGTCTTCATCAGCGAGGAGCTGAATCACGCGAGCATAATCGACGCCATACGCCTCGCAGGGGCGCCGAAGGTGATATACAAGCACGTGGACGTGGAGGACCTCAAGAAGAAGCTCGAGGAGGTCAAGGACTACAAGATCAAAGTGATCGTAACCGATGGGGTCTTCTCGATGGACGGGGACCTCGCCCCTCTCCCGGAGATCGTCGAGCTAGCCGAGCAGTACAACGCTATTGTCTACGTCGACGACGCACACGGCGAGGGCGTCCTGGGCGACCATGGTAGGGGGATAGTCGACTACTACAAACTGCACGGTAGAGTCGACTTCGAAATGGGTACCCTGAGTAAAGCCTTCGGCGTTATAGGGGGGTATGTAGCCGGGGACAGAGAGGCGATCGAGTTCATAAAGCAAAGGGGCAGACCCTTCCTGTTCTCTAGCGCAATGAACCCGCCCGACGTAGCAGCAGCGATAGCGGCTGTCGAGATACTAGAAGAGAGCGACGAGTTGATCAGGAAGTTGTGGGAGAATACATACATACTGCAGAAAGGTCTTAGGGACGCCGGCTTCGACCTAGGCAACACCAGACACCCGATAACACCCGTGATGCTCTACGACGAGAAACTAACGCAGGAGTTCTCGAGGAGGCTGTTCGACGAGTACAACATATTCGCTCAGGCTATCGTATACCCTACGGTGCCGAAGGGCAAAGCTAGGATCAGGCTCGAGCCTTCAGCGGCGCACAAGCCGGAGGACATGAAGTACGTCGTAGACTCTTTCACAGAGCTGGCTAGGAAGATCGGTTTCTTCAAGTAGTTTTTAACTCTCGTAGACGACCTCCACTATCTCGGAGTACTTCCTGTATAGTCCTAGTAGGCTTAGTGCGGTAGTGAGTATTGCGAGCGATGTTAGTACAGGTGCGAGTCTTATCCCAAACGGGGTGTAGTTTAAGACGAGCCCTACTAAGGGGACTATCGCTAGGCTTAACCCTATGGATAGAGCGAGCTCTTCGATCGGGCTCAACTCCCCGCTTTGATACAGCGCTCTTATCAGCGAGTACCCTGGTAAGAATAGGACAAAAAGCGAGCCGAACAAGTATCTAGCGGGTGTTAAAATGGGGCTTGTACTCGATACGGCAACCAGCAGGAGTGTCACTGCCTCGACCGATATCACCGTCCAGAACCAGAGTGAGTAGTCGAGTCTCACGACAACTTCTAGGAATGAGCGAGGAGGATGCGGGTCTCTTAGCTCAATGTCGCCTCTCGCCCACTCCTTGTAAGCCTCCAAGATACTGCTTATCTTAGCCCCCTTCTTGGCAACATAGTCCTCGAGAGTTTCCTTGCCGCTCAAAACACGACACCCGTCACGTTCAGTCTTAGGAAGACGTACTCGCCCATGTAAACCCACGAGCTGTTATCGGGAGAGTAAACGTACAGTTCTAAAACCAGCGTCTGGTTCACCATAGGGTACGTGAAGGTCACGTTAAAAGGTATTGTCGCGTTCTCGTAGTTGCCGAGGAGCGTGTAGAGACTAAGCAGAGGAGGCTTGGGTAAAGGAGTGGTGTTCGAGGGTACCTCTCCGTCTCCCACCTTCACGTCTACTCTGAATAAGGCCGTGTAGCCGAGATGGTTGTAGACGAAGACGTTGAGAGAAACAACCTGCCCTACTCTCACGTTATTGGGGTAGTCCCCTATCTTACCCTCCTCATTCAGCAGCCCTATCGCCGCAAAGTTTTCCGAGGGTCTGGGTAGAGAGACGGCTATGCCGGCAACTGACAGGACTATGGATATAGCCAGTATGACCGCGAACACTTCGTCGTCCAAGATCACAGCGCACCAACCTTTAAACCGGTTCTCGGCAATCCCAGCTCTACGACTTCTGGCAATCTGTAGGCTGTTAAACCGTGCGACTCAAGTATAAACCTCAGGAAGTCGTATTTCAACATCGTGGGCGTGCCGTTTATTATTATGTAGGGTGTTTTAGTATCCCCCACAAGCCTCTTGAACTCCTCGTATATCCTACTCGACTCTACTCTGTGTAGCTCCCGCAAGAATACTACCAAAAACGGTTCCTCTAGCGTCATCATCTTGTCTGCCACCATTTTGTAACTGCTGTTTACCGGGCTGAAATCCCAGTTCAAGCTCAGTTCCTCACTTCTAAGCACACTAATCAGGCCAGCAAGAGACTCGAGAGGAGAGCCTGATATAAAGTACTCCCTCAGCGAGGGTGTACGCAGGTAGATGTAGAGACTCTCTTTCACGTCTTTCACATACCAGACCAAGCTGAGGGTGGTCAGAACGAGGCTGTCGAGCTCCTCGTAGTTCGAGGCCACCCAGTCAGCCACTATGAGCAGACCCCCGGACCCCCCAGCCACCCCTCCCCCATCTCCTCTAGAGAACTCTTTGACTACGAGTTTGCCCTTACTAGCGCTCTTCTTCCAGTGTATCCTCCTAGGCGGGTCGCCTGGGATGTAGTCTCTACAACCGATGTATTCCCCGTAGAACCCGGAAAACAGTCTCCGCATCAAAATGTACACTCTGCGGGCCAATCTCCACCTAGCGTAGTAATCCCTGGCGTCCCCAGCCGTGATAGCCTCCCCACTCCACTCTCCTAATTCTCCGCGGAGGGGAAAACCTGAACCCGCATACCCTGCGCCCGCTTCTCCTGGTGCTAGTTGAGAGCCCGTCCCAACCTGTCCAGCTGTCAGACTCCTACCTACGCCAGCACCAGTAGCGCCCCCTAGCGGAACCCCGGGCTCGGTGTGTAAGGCCCTCTCGCGCACGAGTATGAGAGGTGAAGGGGTCTCTCTCAACGCCCTCCTGAGATAAGCTAGCGCCCTCTCGGAAACTACTCTAAACTTTGGGACGACTTTGAACTTCACCTTAACGGCCGGCTTCTCAATACAGGCGAAACCGCTGCTGTCACAGAACCTGGCCTTCACGAGCATGTTAACCAAGCCTATCCTAGTAGCCCTGGCCACGTACTCGTATTCAATAGGCCCGCTCGCTAACCCCCTTCTAACGAAGTTGTCCCCGACGCGTATCTCGTACCAGGCGCTCTCCCCTATCTCAGCCCTCACCCTAATGCGTGCTTCTCCGCCGAGTTCCACTACTTTCCGGTCGGCTTCAGCAATAACGTCAATCTTACTTAGCTTGAACTGGACCAGGCCTAGTCTAAAGGCAGCCGTACTTAGTGCGGAGAACGCCGAGACTATGTTTATGGGCGTCAGTATGTAGATAGGTGTAAAAATCCCCGTGAAGACGGATATCTCGGTAAAACCGCTCCGCGCGCTGCCGGGAGAGGACTTGTAGGCGAGTACGCTTACGGCCGACGACACAGCTTTGGCTAGCAGGCACAGGGGGTCCAAGCTCAGGCAGAGAAGACTCGACGTAAAGGTTGTGAAGCTCGTGTAAGCAGGGTCAACCATTGTAGCGGACGCCAGTACTAGAGCTACCAACGATCTGACGAAGTCCCTCTCAACCAATAGCACCAATAGAAACACGGTGAGCTGAGCTGAAACGGCGACGTAAACGGTTAGAGCCTTAAAACTTCTGCCTGACAACAAGTACTCCTCCGGCTAGTAATGTCCCTAATAGAAAAACTAGGATAAAACTGTTGTAACCCCTAGTGGAGGCGGCGAGCCTTAGGTGCTCCAGCAGGTCTCTACTCTGGGCGGTCTGGTCGATCACAACCTCTCTACCGCCTCTAATTTCGTCTAGAAAGTCCTTGTTAAGGCTGAACAGGTTGTTGACGAAAATATTGCTGGACGGTATTATAAACACAGTACCGTTGAGGTACCTGAACGCGACGCCTACGCAGAAGCTGTCCATCGGTTCGCCAGGGTCGTAAAAACCGTTACCGTTCAGGTCTATGTACGAGAAGGGTGAGGAGTACAAAATACACTCTCCACCCGGTCCCCAGCTTTCGATGGGGCGAGGTTTTTCAAGAACGACACTCACGTTTAGCGGCCTGGAGAAGACCACGGGTTCGAACCTAGTGCCGTGCTTGGAAACCTCGTCTAGCAGTGTCCCATTGTATACCGTGATGGTCAGGTTGAGGGGGCTCAGAAACCCCTCTGCGGTGTTGTCGACCCACATGACGACAGAGCCCCCTTTAGCGAGGTAGTCGGCGACGTACTTCAAGCCGTTACTGTCCAACGAGCTAGCAGATGTAAGCACTAGTATAGTATTCTTCGGGTCGAGCCTCTCGAGCTCGCTATACCTCAGGATTATCGCGGCGTTGTACTCCGAGTAGAGCATCGAGAGCCCATCCTCGCCGGTGTTTACCACCGACTCGGGCATGTTCGAGGGTGCTACAACGAGCACGCTAAGGGAGGTGAGAAGCAAGAACGCGGTCATGACAAACAATAGCGGGCTAGGCCTCGGCACTTCTAATCTCCCTCACAACCGACTCGGCTTCCTCCCTCTTGGGCTTGTCCCGCGAGTAGAGCTCCCTCTCCACCAACAGGAGTAGCCTCCATAGCAGGCTCTTAATAGCGGTGTTAATCCTTAGGCTGGCAAAGTGCTCCCTAAGCGTCTCCTGCGCCTCGGGCTTTCTGAATCCCAACTCCATTAAAAGCCTGTAGTACAGGCCGGCTACTGGCAGGTGTGTACTTAGGTAGTCTCTAAACCGAGAGACACCCCTCAGTAGACTTCTCCCCCCACCTCTTGAACCAACACGTTTCAACGCCAAGTACACCCCCTTCTCGTGGACTGCGAGAAGTGGGAGCACAAAAGTGACAGCCAAGCCGATGGACAGGAGCGTCAGCGGGTTTATGTACAGTACCGATACACGGTGTACCGTTGGTTGGTAGACGGAGCCCTCTGCTGGGTATACCTCTATCACGGCCTCTACACGGTCAAACAGCCCCAACCCACCGTTTAAGTAAGTTATTCCCTCATTGGAGACCTCTCTTTCACCGCTACTAGTGACAACGACTATTCTGGAAGCGTTCCCCAACGCTCTCACAAGCACGGGTATCGCGTTTGAGAGGCCCACGTATACTGTGGGCGCCTCCACGACAACGGGGATCTCGGGTCTCTCGACTAGTAGCGGTATCGAGACTGTGCCGCCCAGGTACCTGAAACCGGGCTCCAGCCTCAATTCCAGGTAGTGTGTTCCGGGGGTGGCGTTCTCGGGGATTCTAAAAGTGACAACAACACCCTCCTCCCTCAAATAGCCCTCGAAGACCACGTCTCGATCCAGTAGGATGGAGGCAAAACACCCCTCGGCGGGGACTATGCTGGCCGAAACGAGCTCCCCAGGCCGCACAACCCTGGGTACGTTGACTGTTAGGTTGTTGGTGTAGAGGTCCAGTGTTAGGAGTGAAAGGGCCGACGAATTAGTAGGGTCCCGTATAACGACATGAGCGACCACAACGTACCTCCCGGCGGTCAACACCCCGCTCAGTTTGCTTGCCGGGGGGATACTTACATCGATCTTATTGACGCCCGTCGAAACGAGGATCTCTTCGGAGACCAGAGTTGCGAGCCCTGGGAGTACAGCCAAGACTATGGACCCGTTAAAGACGCCCTCTTCTAGGACAACGATCTTAAACGACACGGTGTCCCCTGGAGCAAGGGTCTGCGAGCTCGGGTACACCTTGATAGAGCTACTTGAGCTGGACGTGGCCAAGTATACCATCGTCTGGTTCAGTAGGCTGTCGACCCTGTCCAGCAGCGTATAGACCTTCTCCGAGTAGAGCGAAGCCGAGCTCTTGTCTAAGCTACACGCTGTGAGGGTTTTAAGGTACGATTCGACGTCTGTTCTCAGCCTCTTCGATAAATCCGCGATATGTTCTAGGGTGGCGGCGACGCTGCTCTCGTTGAATACCGAGTTGAGGACATCGTGTAGGTCGGCGAGGTCCTCCACGACCCTTCCGTGTAGCTGGCTTACTGGCGGTGGTAAAACAGCCTTAGAATACAGGTCTAGTAGGCCCGCCGAATTATTACCGCTCAAGGAGGCTTCCATAACTTTGTACAGCGAGGCGATGAGGGCTTGGCAGTCAAGGCCGGTTTCTTCGGCGCGGTCTAAGCTTAGGAGGGGGAGCGAGAGGACAAGAGCGAGTAAAACGGCCAAGGCGAGCTTTGTCAAGGCGCTAAGACCTCGTAGACCCTGTACGATACCAGGACTATGAATAGCGTTATTAAGATCCCGTGTAGAACCCCTACAACCCTCCTGTTCTCAAAACTAGGCCTGTTCATGGCGTACGATATGTAGAACGAGAGGATGTTGAGTACAACGTACACGTCCCACCGTGTCTCGCCTAAAAACAGAACCCAGCCATTCAAGACCAGGGTTAAGACTATATACAGGCGCACGAACCTGTCCAGCTCGCTCACACTACCCCACCCTTAAGAACACCTCGGCATTACCGCCCGCGAGACTAACCCTCTCAAGGCAGACAACCCGGTCTTTAAGCCTACCCACGGCTGCGAGCACGTACCCTACGAGAGGGTTGTAGGGGTATTTTAGTAGATCAGCGAACTCGGGCGGTAGATTGAAGAGAACTACTCTCACGGAGCCCTCTTCCTCGGATAAGGCTATGTTATTACAGAGCCCTCTGTTAGAGCACAGGGCACTGCGCAGGTCCGCGGTGCTCAGCTTATCGTAGTCGGCTAAAACACTAGATATAGGGAAGGCTATGTATGGTGTATCGGCGTAGCCTACACCAGGTTTGTGAATAGCGAGTGGAGCGCTCTTCGAGAAAACGACGTACTCCTCCCCGCCCGATCCCCTCATGTAGCAAGGTCTCACACCTAACATGTCGGCGTCTTGTAGTATACTCGTGATAGCCACGGTCGACGCCAGAGAGTACTCTTTGAGAGATAGAAGCAGGCTCTCGCTCGTAGAAGCCGAGGTGAAGATCAGGACTACACCTATAACAGCTGTCGAGGCACCCATACCTATGATAGGCTGGCTACCCGTTACGACACCGTACGCGATCAGTATAGAAGCGATAACGACTATGTTCAAGCCGGCTACCATGTAGCGCAGTATCAAACCAGCCCACCCAGGTAGTAAACGACGGGTTTAATTATGGTGTCAAATACCACGATGACATCTGCCCTCTCCGAGCTATCGAGAGCAAGATTTTTCGCCATGTAGACGATATACGAATACGCCAAGTATAAGAGGTTCACGCTCAGGACCGGGCTAAGGTAAAGGGGGATAAAGTAGATCGAGACCAAGACGGCGCTGTCTAAACTAGCCGGTTTTAGTAGCCTGGCCGAAAACAAGACATCGTATACAGCAACCACGGACACGCCCAACGGGTTCTTGATGCCCAGGATTACGCCTACCGTAGTTGACAAAAGTAGGGGCGGTAGGATATACGGCCTGTAGAGAGACTGGTACTTATCCACACCTGTGGAAGAGTAGAGCCCCAGAATTAGAACGGCAAGACACGCTAGATCAAGTAGCCACAGAGGCGTGTTGAGCGATGTGATGAGCGCTTTTACGGTCAAAGGTACGTAAATGAGTAACGGCTGTAAGTCTAGACTCCCCCCTCTGCTTAGTGAAAAGTAATAGGCCTCTAATACAGCCGCGAACGAGCCTAGTGCTACAACTAGCGATAGTAGGCCGGGGGCGAAATACTCAAGGATCGAGGTTGTAGCTAGTAGTGTGACTACTAGTATATCGAGCATTTCGAGCGACCTACTTTGGGACGGGGACTCTATTTAGAGCCTCTTCGACAAGGCTCTTCGGGGTTACACCCTCGACCTCGAACTCCTCCCTGATCTTGACCCGGTGCGCTAAGACGGGGACCGCGAGGGCCTTCACGTCATCGGGTATAACGTAGTCCCGCCCCTCCATGAAGGCGAGGGTCCTGGACACCCTGTACAACCAGACGCTGGCTCTATGGCTAGGCCCGTAAAGCACGGCTCGGGAGCTCCTCAAGTAGCTCACTAGATCAACTATGTACTTCTTGACGTTCTCCTCCACGTGCACCCAGTGAGCGATCAACTCGGAGATCTTAGTCACGTCGGACGGGGTGAGCACCTGCTCGACTGGAGGCTGTAACACGTAGTCCGACCTCGAGACTATTTCGAGCTCTTCCTCGGGCGGGTTGTAGAGCGAGGGCAGGCTAGTAGCAAACCTGTCGATCAGCGTCTCGATCACGCCGTAAGCCCCGCTCGCGTACTCCTGGGGGATCATTGTCGCGATCACCATGAAAGGCCTGGGCAGAGAGTAGGTGACCCCATCGACCGTGACCTGGTATTCCTGCATCGCCTCTATGAGTGCGGCTTGAGACCTGGACGGCACTCTGTTAAGCTCGTCGAGCAGTAGAATATTAGAGAAGACAGGCCCTCTCACAAAGCTCGATGAACCGTCCGGCCTATACACGTGGAAGCCCGTTATATCAGAGGGCAGCGTATCGGGGTGTCCCTGGACCCTCCTGTAAGTCCCACCTATGACTCTGGCCAGCGTCTTTGCTAGAAGGGTTTTACCGGTGCCGGGTAAGCCCTCGATCAGCAGGTGGCCGCTACTCAGAAGCGTTGCCATGCTCAGCTTTACTAAATCCTCCTTCCCGACGTAGACCTTCTTGATCTCGCCTAGGGCCTGTTTGACCATCTCGCGGGCGTGGTCTATATCGAACGACAAGCCTGAATCCCTAGCGAGCCGCTTCATCAATAATTTCACGTTGTTAATATAAGCCTTAACTACCTCTTGTACCTCCTGCGGACTAACCACTTCTTCCTAGTCTTGAACCACAGGTAGGCCCAGGCACGCGGTAGCAGGAAGTACACAGCTATAGGTATGGACGCGAAGCCGACTACTGTGCCGGCTAGCGTAATGTAGCGCCAGGTTACGAAACTGGAATACGAGCTCTCAAGGGACGACAGCTCCTCTCTGGCCAGGGTGAGGTTGCCTTCAACCCACGCCGCCTCTTCGGGGGTCAGGTTGCCTTTGTTTATGAGCGACAAGGCGTTGTTCACGTACTCCTCCACCATACTGGTGTTCATGCCCGCTTGGCTTAGGCTCTTCAACTTAGTAGCTATCTCCTCTACCTGGGCGAGGTAGTCAGGCGACGCAGCCCAAACGACCTCAGCCGCTAAAACGAGGATTGCGAGAACGGCGACTACCGGCCTGACCATAGAGCTCCTCATCTCGCCGTCGGGGTCTAAACATCCCTAGACCTTTGTTAGAGTCCCGTTGGTTAAAAGGTATTCCTCGTCCCCCGTGAAGCTCTTGATGTTTATCTCCGTAGTGGTGATTACGAAGGAGACGCCGAGCCTGTCCCTAAGCTCTCTTATAGTGTTGAACAGGTTTTCTACACCCTTATCGTCAACGTAGGCGAAGGGCTCGTCCGCGACGACGAGCCTGGGCTTGGTCACCAGGCTCCTAGCCAAGGCGACAACCTGCTTCTCGCCGCCGCTCAACGTCTCCACTCTTCTCTCAAGCATGTGCGGTATTCCGAGCAGCTCGCTTACTTCCCTGACGGCCAGCTCTCTGTCTCCCTTTTTCAAGCCCCTAATAACGGCCGGCAACTCTATGTTCTCCCTCACCGTCAGGTTGGGTAGCAGGTCTATTGTCTGAGGGATGTAGGATATGGTTCCCGATACGAGCCTAGACCTCGCGGCAGTGTCGAGTCTCCACGCGTCTACGCCGTTTATCAGTACCCTACCCTCGTCAGGCCTTAGTAGTAGGACCATGAGCTTTAGTAGGGTCGTCTTACCGGCCCCGCTCCTACCCCTTATCACGACGATCCTCGAGGGCCCTACTTGTAGGTCGACGTTCTCGAGTACAGCCCTTCCGTTAATGGTCTTTCTGACCCTTTCCAGCCTAACGAGCTCCACTAGGCTGACCCTACCCCGCTACACTGCTACACCAATAAGAGGAAACCGTTGCCGTTGTTTAAAACGGTACCGTTGGCCCTACTCGGGTCCACACTCACTTTTACAACCCGGCCGGCGGACACGAGTGCCCCGTTCGTCGCCATGTACCTGTACAGGAGTCTCAGGGCCTCTGATCCGCACGGGATCTGTGCCGTCTCAACCCCGTAGAAACCACTCAGCATCATGCCCTGCTTCACGTCGCTACACACCTTCAACCCTGTAAGTTTTTCCTTGAGTAGGAGCCCCGTGTAGACCTCGCTCTCCCTGTACACCCAGTACCACCCGAGGGGGGCCGCTACCCCGGTGAAGGTCAGGACGTAGACGAGGACTGACGTTGCGAGGAAGAGGGCGGACGCAAGAACAGCACGCCTCCTACGGTGCCCGTTGATGGTTAACGGGGCTAGAACTACGATGAACCCGGCCACTCTGTAGATTATGGACTCGTAGCCGGGGATCTCCTCCCCGACAAAGAACGCGATCAGGCCCGCTATAGCGGTGAACCACGCGAGAGAAGAGAGCGTTGTCCTGTCCCTCGACACAGCGTTAATGACCACGATGAGTAGAGCCGTTAGAACGAGGAGCACTGTCAGAGCGAGACTCACCGTGTCTAGAGAGTAAACGACCTCTGCGACCAGGCCCGATAAAGCGACCCCTGTAACAAGGGATAGCAGAGCCGCGGCCTCTAACAAACGCTCCTTCACCTTGACTACGAAGACCCCTATTGCTAGCCCGACCAGGCTGAAAACGACGACGTAGGAGACCAAGCTGAGAGCAAGCCAACCCGTTACAACCGAGAGCGTCGAGAACCTCCCTAGCGTAAGGTACTGCAGGGATTGCGACGCGAGTAGCGGGACAGAGGAGACGACAACCCTACGAAACTCCACCGCCCAGTAGGGTAGCGGCTTATATAGCCTGACTACGTGGGCTAAGAACGACGAGAACAGGATGACGGCGGCGATTAGAGAAGTAAGGTGGTGGGTGAACGGAAGCGCCAGCGCGGAGACCACGGGTATGACCGGGCCTAGATTCGCTCTGCCGACGAGGGAGTAGACCATCATTAAGAGGAGGACGTAGGCGTACCCCTCTTTTGTATAGGCGGCCGTCATCATCAGGACGTTGAAGGCCGCCCCTATCACTATCGCGGCCATAGCGCCCTCCAAGCCCCTCCTAAACGAGTAGACAATTGTTATGATCGACGCCGAGATAAAGCTCGTTATCGTGACTACGGAGAGCAACAGGCCGGCCCCCGTCACCTCGCTGAAGATAGCGAGCTCAAACGATGTTACTGGCCAGTAGTTGTTGTAGCCGTCGAAAACGCTGGAGTAAAGGCTAATAGGCGAATACTGGCTCAACACCTGCGAGTTCCTTAGAATACCCCACACGTCGGTCGAGAAAAAAGTACTGCTGGTAATGTAGAGTGCGAGCCTTGCTAGGAGCGGGATTGAGACGGCCAATAGTAGAAGCAGAACACCGCCGTTAGGCCTCTTCTCCAATATCGCCGACACCCCTCAACACAATAAACGACTGAACCACCACGAGGCCCAGGGTGTACAGCAACGCGTCGTCGGGTTGCAGGTCGAGGCTGATACTGTGGAACAGCACCTGGAAGCGCAATAGCCCGTGGAGAAGCCAGGTAAGCAAGACCCCGAGAGCATACCCCGACACGAACAAAGCTATTAGGGAGGCTGCGGCCATCGACCTCACCCTCCTCGTATCAAGCACCACCTCGAGAAGCGTGTGCAGGACTTTCCTTTTCGTCTTCAAGTAGTATGACGAGGTCTCGACCAGTACGGCCGTCGAGAGTATCAAGGAGCCAGCTATCCCGAGAAGACTCGCCTCCCTACTCAAGTTGACTACGTCGCCGAAACCCTTGATCGACACGACTCCTTTGAACCCCCCTCTCTGCGACTCGAACAGGGAGACGAGCCAGCTCGGTATGCTTACCTTGAGCCCGTAACCCACGCTGGTGTTGCCCGCGACGGCCTCCAATAGCCTGGTCGCCTGCTCGTCTAGGCTACTACACGTCAAGACGCTGTACTCGCCTACACCTACACCTCTTAGAAGCCTGGCTATGTCAAGGCTCGTCAAGACCTCGTCGTCAAGTAGCGTCCCTGTCTCGAAAACGCCGGATACCTCGACTGCTACAGCTTTGTTGTTCAAAACCCCCCTCAGTAGGAGTAGTTCTCCTGGAGAGACGCCCATCTTGCTCGAGACCCGGGCGCCAACCATAACGTTGAACCCGTCTACTCTCAGCTCTCCGACAACCTTGCCTGCGCCAATTACCTGTTGGGCCTTGCCTGGTGGTACACCCCGGACTACCACGGGCTTCGCGTCGTTGATCAGCGCAGGGGCTAAGACGACAGGGACACACTTCCCGCCAGTACTGTTGACTACGTAGTCTGCTAAGCGACTCGGTAGTAGACCGGTCACCACGAAGCTGTTCCTGTTATAGACCAGTAGGTCACTGCCCCCTCTAGCGACCTCTAGTGGCGCTAGTACAATGTCCCCCGCTATGCTTATGGCGACCATGCTGAAAGAGACGACGACTGCTAGTACCGCTGCCGAAGCGAAGTAGTCTTTGTCGAAGAAGAGTTTCAATAAGACGTTCACTCGTACACCCTCCTCGTCACCCTCCTGGCTATGAACGTGTGGGGTAGTAGAGCGATGGCTGCTATCAAGGCGTAAGAGCGCGCGAAGCCGACTAAGTTTATGTACGGACTTACAACGATCGGGGCCTTCAGGAGGTATTTTGCTACAACGGTGAGAGTACGCGACAGAACTATAGAGAGACTAAAACCGAGGAGTGCACCGGTCACGGCCGTGACCGCGATCGAGAGGAGAAGACCGGCGGCTACGGACCCTCTCCCGCCTCCCAGCTCCCTAATCACTAGTGCAGTGCTCGCTAAGTCGTCCTCTCTTTTCAAGCCGAGTAAGAGGGAGCCAAGGAGCAGTACGGCTAGAGCAAAGTAGACGAGGGCTTCTCCCACGTTCTCGAACTCGCGCACTACACTAGAGGAAGCTATCGACAGTGGGTGCAGGCTCTCGTCGCACCCCGAGGCAGGTTTCAACGCCGGCGCCTCTTCAGGGAATGAGCCCGTGATGACGACGCTGGTTTTCACCGGGCCGATCTTGACCTCGGCTTGGAGGCGGGTGGGCGGCTCGCTTCCGTACTGGAGTAGTTTTAACAGCCCCGTAGAAGCCAGCATCTCGACGCCTCCACGGGGCCCCTCGGCTACGGAGGGGCAGTAGACTACTAGGGGGATCTCGCTCTCGTTCGCGAGTAGCACGCCAACGCTAGCCGGTTGCGCCGGCGGGGCGTTCACTATAGAGCTCAGACCGCTGACGATGACTACGACGGGTGTGAAGAACAGCTGTATCATAAAAATTATGCTAGACACGAGCGCTGTAAACAGAAGGAGTTCGCCGAGGCAACACCTCGTGAAAGCCACTATTGGGGGCGTCTTCATCGGTTCTCCTCCAGCTTAGTGCGGGGGGTGGGATTTGAACCCACGCAGGCCTACACCAGCGGATCTCCCCTGGGCTACTTGAGTCCGCCCCCTTTGGCCTGGCTCGGGCACCCCCGCACCGTAGATATAAATAGGTGTACAAGGGGTTTTAACCTAGACTTTGCCGACTCCAACCGCGCGTGGCCTGTGTAGGCCGTCTAGTCGGGGTTTGCGGACTAAGCTTTATTAATCTAGTTAAGTCTCCCGTATACTCTAGGGTGCTACTTAAATGCCTCTGAGACCGGCGAGGTGCTACACGCACTTCAGCGGGCCGCCGTACACTAGGAAGGAGTACATACCAGGCGTCCCCCAGCCCAAGATAACGAAGTTCGAGATGGGGAACCCGAAAGGCGATTACCAGTACGTGCTGAAGCTGGTGGCGGTGGAGGCCGGGCAGATCAGGCACAACGCTCTCGAGGCCGCGCGTGTTATGATCAACAAGAGAATGAGCGTCGTGGCGGGTGACGTCAACTACTACCTGAAAGTGAAGAAGTACCCCCACCACGTTATCAGGGAGAACAAGATGATGGCGTTTGCCGGTGCTGACAGGTTGCAGGACGGTATGAGGCTGTCCTTTGGCAAACCCATCGGATTGGCCGCTAGGGTAAGCCCCGGCGACGTGATCGTGGAGCTCTACGTGAAGAAGGAGCACTTGGACGAAGCCAAGAAGTCTATGAAGATAGCGGCGTCTAAGCTACCTCTGCCGACAAGGGTGGTCGTAGAGCCTCTCCAGGCGGCTGTTGGGCAGTAACAGCTACGCTGTCAAGAGCCGTTTTCAGTCCGCAAGGTTAGTACCTTGAAATGCGACACCTACATTGTTGAGGAGAGCCTATTAGTAGAGGAGCTATCTTCGATACCTGTCCCGAGGCCCCGGGTTCTCTTACAGGCCCCCGACGGACTAAAGAAGCTGTACGACTGTCTAGGGGGCCTCCTAAGGAAGGTAAGGGACGTCGAGGTCTACTACTCGGCGTCGCCCTCGTTCGGTGCTTGCGACATCCCGCTAGAAGAGGTAGCCCTCCTGAGGCCCGACTTAGTAGTCCACATCGGGCACGCCGAGTACCCCCTCGCCGAGGTCGAGCCCCCCTTGAGGGTCGTGTACGTCCCCGTCTACTACGACGTGACACCCCGCGCCGAGTCCTTGCTGGAGATAGAGGGTTCCCTGAGTTCTAGGTCTTGGAGGAGGGTGGCCGTGGTCAGCCCTTTAACGGAGCGCCTTGTGGCTAAGAGGGTCGCAGATTACCTGTCCAGCAGGGGCTTCGACGTTAGAGAGGCCGAGGATAGACCTATACTCGGGTGCGACTACCGCTCTGTAATATCACTGGCAGGCTCGGTGGACGGGTTCCTACTAGTCTCAGGGGGGCTCTTCCACGCGTTGGGTGCGGCCCTATATACCGACAACTTGCTGGCCTACGACCCCTACAGGGAGAAGGTCTGGGATCCATCAGTAGAAGCACGCAAGTTGATCAGGGAGAGGATTTACACGGTAGTCAAACTCCGCAACCAGGCCTTGAGGAGAGCAGTAGTGGTCGCCGGCGCGAGGCCGGGACAGTTCAGGCCTAGTGTACTAAATATGGTCGCCAAGTTGTTGGAGAAGATTGGGGTCGAGTACGTCGTTACGACCGTCTCCTACCTAACCTTGGACAGGCTCCTCACAATAGACGAGACGTTCAGGCCCGACTTCATAGTCGTCACGAGCTGTCCTAGGCTCCCCCTCGACGACTTCCACGACTTCCACAAGCCGGTCCTCACACCAGGAGAGCTCGCCATGCTCGTTTGGGGGGTTGAAAAGTACGTCTTTCCGTGGTAGTTTAGACAAGAAGGGCCTCGAGATAGCCCTCTCCCAACTACCTCGTTACCCACATCCAAGGAGAGAGCTTGAGCAGTACGAGACGTCGCCGGACGTCGCTGCGGCTGTTCTCTGGGACGCGTACATGATGGGGGATATTGAGGACTCCGTCGTCCTGGAGCTGGGGTGTGGTACTGGCAGGTTCGTGTTTGGGGCGCTGATGCTGGGGGCCAGGCTCGGTATATGTCTTGACATAGACGAGGGGGTGCTGGAATACGCGAGGGAGATTCACTGCCGCCACAGCCGGCAGCTCTGTAGGAGGGTCGTCTACATGGTCGCCGACGCCCTCTACAACCCTGTCGTAAGCGTTGACACGGTCTTGATGAACCCGCCTTTCGGCGTGTACGAGAGCAACCGGGGGCTTGACATGGGCTTCCTGAGCTCGGCACTAGACGTCGCGAGCAGCGTCTACTCGATCCACAAGTACACGGAGAAGGCCGTTGAGCTGGTTAGGGCGCATGCTGCTGAAAAGGGTTTCGGAGTCGTTAAAATAGGCTTTCTTGAATTAAAAATACCAATGATGTTCGAGACCCACCGTAGGAGGGTGCACAGGTTCAAGGCGTTCTACGTCGTGCTAAGGAGGGGTCTGGGTTGAGTAGCGACAAGGTCACACCGGGCGATGTCTTGGGGGTCCTAGAGGAGTTCATAGCGGGTAGCGGCGTGTACGAGGATGCTAGTGGGAGGCTCAGGAGCAGCATCGTGGGCGTGGTTTTCGCGGATAAGTTGAGGAAGTCCGTGAGCGTAAAACCCGCTGTCTCCAAGACTCTCGTACCACGCGTAGGCGACATAGTAGAGGGTGTAGTAGTACACATGAACGACGACCTAGCATTTGTGCGAATTTACTGGATCGAAGACAAAAGGTCTGTAAAGCCTGTAAGTATGACTGGAGTCATACACGTCTCCCAGGCCAGCCAAACATACGTGGAGACCATGTTCGACATTGTCAGGGTCAGCGACGTGGTCAAAGCCAAGGTGATAGGTGGGAAAGGGATTTTCCAGCTATCCATCAAGGAGCCGCAGCTGGGCGTGGTGTACGCGAGGTGTAACTACTGCGGAGGCGAGCTAGTGTACGAGGGCGGCAGGCTGGTCTGCAGCGTGTGCGGGCAGGTTAACAAGAGGAAGGTGAGCACGAACTACATACTCGTGAAGGTGCAGTGATGCCTCTCGTCAAAAGAGTTTTTAGAGTGAGGTGTATCAGCGAGCCCTGCGAGAAGATAGCTGAGAGGATAAGCGAGCACGTAGCTCTTGTAGGCGAATACACTATAACAATCCACGACAACTGGATATCGATAGAGTTCCGCGGATACGAGTCGGAGATCAAGAGGGCGTGGGCCAGGATCAAGAGCCTGTTAGCCGGGTTACCCAAGGCTGGTAGAGGGGGGTTCTCCTTCGAGCTTAATACCTTGTTTAGGGACCTAGGCTCGACCTTCCCGCCCCGTGTTTTAGTAGAGGTGTTGAAGAGGAAGGGGTTCACGGCCGCTCTAGACAAGGACAGCAATCGGGTAATAACTAACGCGGGCAAAGAGGTGGTCTACGAGCTGTCCAAGAGGATAATAGAACTAGCCAAGAGAATGCCCGGCAACGTGAGAGGGCTGTCGACAAAGTACTACCTGTTAACTATAGGCGCTCTAACAGGGGCCCCTCTGGAGGAGATCATGGAGAGAGCTCTCGCGTTCTCGCACCTGAGGAGGGATGAAGAGGGGTCTATCGTCTTGAATATCGAGTGGGTCCAGGGTGTAGATGAATTTTTAAAAAAGGTAAAGCATAGTACTGGCTAGCCAGCGAGCGACCGGTGGTTTCATCGATGGAAGTGAGAATTCTCAAGAGGGAGGGAAACGAGCTGGTGATAGAGATCCAGGGAGAGGACCACACAATTGGAAACCTGCTAGCAAAAGAGGCTCTCCTAGATCCGAGAGTGGAGTACAGCGCGTACAGGATTCCGCACCCGCTCCAAGAGAGAATGGAGTTAACGATAATCACGAAGCAGGGCGAAGACCCCCTCAAGGTCCTCGTAGAGATAATAGACAAGCTAGTCGGCGACATAAGAGCTTTCAGGAGCCTGGTAGAGGAGAAGCTATGAAGAGGGAGTCGAGGGTACTAGCTGTAGCGTTACTCGACGACATCATATTACTGGCAGTCTACAGGGGAAATTTTTAGAAGAGATGAAAATAGTCCAGGCCCTCGATAGGCTGTTCAGCCTGCGAGAAGCCGTTGGAAGCTTATCCACTTTCAACGAGCTGTCGATAGTGGTGAACTGCGAAGGCTCGAAGTACGACCACGCCTGGCTGGGGTTGAGGGTTGTAGAGGGCTCCCAGTACCTACTGTTAAGGGAGAAGTACTGTAGTTTTATAAGACTCGCCTCCGGTCTTGTCAAGTATATAAGTATGGGTGGTGTAGAGGCTCTAGAGTCGGTTGTCTGCGGCGAGACGCCATGCCACGGTTTTGCCCTCGTTGCGGGGGTCTAATGAAGCCTGTGAATGAGGGCGGGACATACTACCTAGTGTGCTCTAGGTGTGGTTACAAGGTCAAGGCTACAGAGCGAGACCTGGCCCTCTACGGGTTGAAGGTGAAAATCGAGCACTCGGAGAAGGAGAAGACGCTCGTGCTGAAAGACAGCAGCGAGGCTAACCTGCCTATAACCAGGGAGGTGACTTGCCCGAAGTGCGGTTACCACGAGGCGTACTACTGGTTCGTCCAGACGAGAGCTGCCGACGAGCCTCCGACTAGGTTTTACAAGTGCAGGAGATGCGGGCACGTCTGGAGGGAGTACGAGTAGACGGCTGGGCGGGTTGCTGGATGCTCCTACTGGGCCCCCAAGGTTTAATTCCTCTGGAGCCTAACTAGTTGCATAGAGCAGGTGGTCACTGCTTGAGGCTCAAGTTCTCGAACGCGGCGGTATGGAAGTACGTAGTTTCTTCTATTGCCAAGATCATCGAGGAGGGCGTCTTCAAGGCCGACGCCAGCGGTCTAAGAATGAGGGCTCTAGACTCGTCTAATACCGCCCTAATAGACCTAGTAATCCCAAAGGAGTCGTTCGCCGAGTACGAGGTCGGCGGGGAGGAGAGGTTCGGCGTCAACTTCGAGGACTTCTCTAAAATACTCAAACTAGCCTCGAAGGGGGACGAGCTCGTACTGGAGACTTTCGAAGGCGGTAGGCTGGGCGTGACGTTCCACGGTCACGGGACGAGGACGTTCATCTTACCCAATATCGAGGTGTCGACCGTCGAGGAAATATCTGAGATAGAGCTCGAGTTCCCGGTAACCGCTAGAATCCAGCCGGCCATCTTTGCGGACGTGTTGAAAGAGCTGGAGGTCATCGGCGACGTGGTCACGCTGGAGTCCGAGGCGGGCTCTAGCAAGCTGGTACTCTCCTCGTCTAGCGACGTAGCCGAGGCAAAGATCGAGCTATCGCTCGAAGACGGGTCCCTTCTCGAGTACACCGCCAGCGCTGACGCAAAAGCGAGCTACAGCATAGAGTACTTGGTAGAGATCTCGAGGATCTCGCCGGTAGCAGAGGGCCTTACTCTCAGTTACGGGTCTAACATACCCATGAGACTCGTGTTCGACATCTCGCAGGGCGGAAGGCTAACGTTCTATGTATCGCCGCGAGTCGAATAAGCAGTTTCTCCGGAGGGTGCTCAGGCTATACTACAGTAGAAGGCCTCTTGTAGAGCCGCCTAACCTCCATATGAGAGAGATAGCTCTCGTAGACCTCGAGAGCGAGGCATACGTGAGACACCTGAGCTTCCCCTCGATGGCTCAGCTGTACCACTTCATTCTGGACCAGAAGACGCCGCTACACTTGTACTACTCGTCAGCAGTCTACGAAGACCCCTCCGCCGAGAACATGGGTATGAAAGGCTGGAAGGGCTCGGAGCTCATATTCGACATAGACGTGGACCACCTCCCCGGGTGCGAACTCAAGTTGAAAGTGTGTGTCGAAGACAACAGCGTTCTCGGCGAACACGCCGAGAAGTGCCCCTCCGGCTCTGAGCCCGTCGAGGTGAGCGTTATAGAGCCCGAGTGCTTTAGGAAAGGGCTTAGTGAAGCCTTCAAGCTACGCGAGATCCTTGAAGACGACTTCGGGTTCAGAGACGTCAAGGTCTACTTCTCGGGGCATAGGGGGTTCCACGTGAGAGTCTCCGACGACTTCGCGCTAGATCTAACGAGGGAGGCGAGAGCCTCTATAGCTGACTACGTCTCCTGCGAGAACATGGACATCTCGCGACTCTTTCCACCGGATACCTCTAGTAGAGCTGGGTTTGTGTACTTTGGTGAAAACGAGGCGGGGTTCAGGAAAAGGGTTTTAAAACTCGCGCTCGAGATGGGCCTGGCCGAGAAGGTGGTAGCCGCAGAGGGCTTCAGGAGCCCTCCTAGACACGGCGAGAAGGGCGTGTTGTACAGGCTGCCCGGCGAGTACCTTAGTAACCTACTGAGCGACTTGTGCGTTAAGGTCGACAAGGTCGTCACAATGGACATCACGCGCCTGTCTAGGTTTGAGGGCGGCATAAATGGTAAAGCGGGCCTCAAAGTGGCGGAGTTCAAAGAGGCCGAGCCCTTTAGTTTCACCGACCTCTTCGCATGGTCGGGGAGAGTAGTGGTGAGCCCTCTCATAGATTTCGCTGGCTTCAGGGTATTCGACCAGAAGCTAAACCTGAAGAGGGGGGTCAGGCTGGAGCTGGAGGCTCCCTACGCCATATATTTAATTCTCAAGAAGCTAGCAAATTACGTGGGCGACAAAGGAGTGGAGCCTCTGGTATGAGCAGTCCGCTAACTAGGCTAATACGCGAGGAGATATGGTCTGCCAAGCTCCTTTCAATCCAAGACGTCAAGTTGCAAGACGTCCAGTCGGGTCTGGAGAGCGGCCTTCAAGCAGGCATAGGTTCTAGTAGAGAGGAGAGAGAGCTCTTCCTAAAGATACTAAGCCGAGTTGTCGAAGACGCGCAAACCCTGGCCGAGTTCAGGCTGCTGAAGGCGTCTCTCGGCGTTGAGCCCCCTACTGATAGCGTAGACGGGTACGCGCTCAGGCTTGTGTGGCGCTTGAAGAAGTTCCTCGCCCTACTCTACTCTGGTTCCTTGGTACCGCACGGGAGGAGGTTACTCGCGTACTTCAAGTCCAGTTGTGGCAGGTACAGGAGAGGTGATGTCGTTTTACTAGAGGTCGAAAAGGCGCTGCCCTTCTACTTGGAGGACTGTGTTGAGCTAGTCGAGAGACCGATCTACTCGTATTTACAGCTAAGAGGGCAGGTACTGCAAACTAACAGCTAAGGCGATCAAGGACACGACAGCCAGCAAGCTGACCATTACGTAGAAGTTGATCTCTAGCCTCCTCTCCTCTGTTATCCTCTTGAACCCCTTTGGTCTAATAGACTCCGTGAAATGTGGGGCTATCGCCCCTACCACGATTAGGAACGCTATGAGGGTTGTGTAGAGCAGTGTGTACCCTATAGCGCTCAACCCGTACGAGGCGAGCTGTGAACCATAAGTCAGGACGAGGTAGGGCCAGTTCGGCACAACCACTACGATCGTCACGATCGACAAGACCACAACTAACGACAGGGCCTTGTCGGCCACGTAGTCGTAGTCGAACTCGTAGGCCAGGTCCTCTTTAAACCTCTTCGTCTTTCTCGACACGTCTCCTCCCTACGTGTTTAGGTTTTAAATTTAGGTCTCAACTAATAAACACAGCCCTGAAGGTGCTTACTATGAAGGTCAAGAATGTAGTCCCCGGCGTTGCTCTCCTCGCACTAAGCCTGGTCTCCTACTTTGTTCTCGGGTTTTACGCCTTGAAGTACGGTCTCCCAAGCGACATTTCATGGTTTCACATATACGTCGTAAAGTATGCCGGGTACCCACTCGACAGGGGTCTCTCCGTTGTGGCACCCGTCGACCTGAGGTACTACGACACGCTAGGGGACCTTTTAATCAGGGTGCTGGCCCTGAGCTCTGTAGACGTAGTGCCCCTGGTAGCGGGGGCTTTAACGCTGGTCCTCGTAGTCGCTCTCTCGTATTTCTGGTCCAGGGATCTGCTGGCGGCGGGTCTCGCGGCTCTCCTCGTCGCGACGACTCCAGGCTTCGTGTACTGGTTTAAACTGGGTATGTTCGGTCCTTGGAACATGGTCCCGCTCACTCTGCTGGGCGTCATACTTCTAGTCGCCGCCTCGGGCACGGGAAGCCGCTTGGTTGGCGCGTTAGCGGGGGCAGTCTTGGCGTTTTCGTGGCTGTTGAATGGTAGCGCATGGGTAGTGGTGGCATCGTACGGCATCGCCGCCAGCATCCTCGTGACGGCCGGTAAAATGGGGTGGAGAGAGCTCGTGCCAGCCCGCGTTATACTGCTCGCGTTCCTCGTAGCGGTCTTGCTCGGCTACAGGTTCGTAACCCTCTGGCACGCGGCTGCGCTAGGCTTGCTGGCGGGCCCCCTAGTGGGGTGGTACTTGGTTAAGAGGTTCGGTCTCAACAAGGCGTCTTCGAGGCTCGTTGCTGTCGTCGCCTCGCTGGTACTCGCCGTCGCCTCGTCTGTGCTCGTGTCGGCGAGCCTAGGCGCCCCAGGCGTCACCGGGGTGTACTACAAGCAGTACAACCCGATGTTCGACCTGGGGGCTCCGGGACTCCTCCTCGCCCTCGGCTTCCTAGCCTTGTCGAGGACGGCCAGGTATTCGGGGGTTGTGGACCTCTTCGCAAAGGTACTCCTGCTCTCGACGTCCGTTACCTCACTCCTCCTGGGCTACGTTGACGTGGTCAACGAGCTGTACGCTATAGTAGCATCCTCCGTGGTGGTCGCCTATGTTTTGACAAGGGTACTCCACGGGATAAGCGTATTCGAGAAAGGCTTCGGCAGAGCCACCTCTATACTCCTGGTCTCGCTAGTGCTGCTATCGATCGTAGGGAGTAATGCCGTCTCTTCGACGGCGGTGAGCTGGAGCCCCCCGAGCATTGTGTCTTTGGACATCCCGCTGACCTACATAAACAGGACAGCGGTCGACCTTAGCGGTCTACCCAGCCTTCTAAGCGCTCTCTCCAACGTCTCCAGCAACAGAACCCTCGTCGTAGCGTACTGGGGCTACACGCACTACATCCTGGGCTATCTAGGCGAGGGGTATACAGCCCTCGCAGGCCCTTCCGGCCCCGTGGAGGGGTGGAGGCTCGCGTCTTGGATCATGATCAGTGACGAGGCCACCTCGGCCGGTATCTTGAGGAGGCTGGCTATGGCGTACAACATAAGCAGGGTCTACGTGATCGTGGGCGAGGCTATAAGCATCGAGAACACGGTGTATGGTACTAAGCAGGTGCACTTCGGGAGGGCTATACCAGCGGGTCGTATCGGGGCGGTGACCTACCAACCCTTAGGGGACGTTGCCAGGATACCCGTCTACGCCGCGCTCGCAAACCAGAGCGTAACGGACTTCATAGACTACAGTAAGGCGACGTACTTCGTGAACGTGCCCCTGGCGTGGACTAGCAGGGCGGCGTCGTCCCTCGTAGTAGAGCTCGTAGCCTACGCGGCCCACTCAATGGGTCACCCCGTCCTGAACGACATCTACCAGCCTCAAGAGCTCAGCGTAAAGACCCCGATGTTCTTCAGACTCGTCAACACTACACTCATACCGCTGGACACAGCTACTTCGACGTCGGCGACCTTCTACAATTATTACCTGTTGGCACTATACGAATTCCGTGAGGTGACGGTTTAAGGTGGTAGTCCCAAGGAAGCCCCTGCCAGACCTTGGCGAGCTAGTAGTCGCCACGGTGAGAGAGATATTCGACTACGGAGCTTACGTGACCCTAGACGAGTACAACGACTTGAGGGCGTACTTGCCTTGGAGCGAGGCCTCTACGAAGTGGGTCAAAGACCTTCACGAGGTCATATACGAGGGCGAGAAGATAGTCGTTAAGGTCATAAGAGTGGACAGGAGGAAGAACGAGGTAGACGTCTCTCTAAAGAGGGTCTCTGACGGAGACAAGCGCAGAAAGATGATGTGGTGGAAGAGGTTCCTGCGGGGCGCCAAGATAATCGAGACGGTAGCCAAGTCTATGGGCTGGAGCCTAGAGGAAGCCTATAGAGACGTGATCTGGAAGCTAGAAGACCAGTTCGGGGAGCCGCTAACTGCGCTGGAGGAGGCCGTGGCCAAGGGAGAGGAGGTTCTCATTAAAGCCGGTGTACCCGAGAAGTGGGTAAAGCCTATTCTCGAAGAGGCGTCTAAGCACGTGAAGCCCAGGAAGATCTCGGTCAAGAGGCTCGTCCTGCTCAGGAGCCTGGAAAGGGACGGCGTTGCGAGGGTTAGGAGCGTCCTCGAAACCCTGGACAGAGAGATCACGGGGCAAGGACTAGCGGCGAGAATATACACGGCTGGATCCCCGAGGTACGTCGTGGAGGTGGAGGCCGGAGACTACAAGACGGCGGAGGCGGTCCTAGAGAGGTCGCTTGAGCGCGCGCTCGAGAAAGCCAAGGAGCTCGGTGTCGAAGTCTCTGTAGAGAGTGTGAAGTCTTGAAGTGGCTCATGAGGAAGTGCTCTAGGTGTGGCAGGTATACTCTTGCGACAGACAAGTGCCCGTACTGTGGCGGAGAGCTGAGAGTCCCACACCCGCCAAGGGCCAGCCCGGACGATAAGCTCGTCGCGTACAGGTTGCAGGCCAAGCTGGAGTCGGGCGTCTTGAAACTAGACGAGAAGCCCCCTTACATACCGTGAAACAACTTTTTAAAACCCTACAATGCAGTATCCAAATTTACAGAGCCGCCGTAGTATAGCCCGGTCTAGTATGCGGGCCTGTCGAGCCCGTGACCCGGGTTCAAATCCCGGCGGCGGCGTATAAGCTGATCACACCGGCTCTCCCGGTCTTTAAAAACCCTTTAGATCTTCCGAATAAATCTCATAGTGTCGTGGTGATAAGCATGGCTAGGGTAAAGATAGTGTTCACCGACCTAGACGGGACCCTGACTGAGTCTAGGAGGACGTACAGGATCTACCTGGGAGCTGTCGAGGCGCTGAGGAGGCTCCAGAGCATAGGTGTACGAGTGAGCATTGTCTCCAGCAATGCTCTCCCGGTAGTCATAGGCCTGCACAGGTACCTAGACCTGAACGGCCCCGCTATAGCGGAGACCGGTGCACTGGTATACAGCGAGGACCTCGGAATAGTGGAGCTGTCGTCGAGGTCGGCGAGAGAAGCCTACTCGGACGCCCTCTCTAAGTTCAGGGGGCTGGTGGCGGACTCTTGGCAGAACAGGTTCAGGCTTTACGACTTCGCTCTCAGAGTAGTCGATAGGTCCAACGGCGACCAGGTCTACAAACTGGTGAAGGACTACGTCGAGGGCAGGTACGACTGGGTGAGGGTAGGCTACAGTAAGTACGCTATTCACCTGACGCCGCGTGACGTGGATAAAGGCAGGGCTGTCAAATTCGTCCTCGACAAGCTGGGTCTGGACCCCAGCGAGGCCGTAGCTGTGGGCGACAGCTTCATGGACGCAGACCTCCTGAGAGCCGTGGAGCTGGGCGTAGCGACCGGGGACGCGGACGAGGAGCTCAAAGCGGTGGCCAAGCTAGTTATAAACGAGCCCGCGGGAAGGGCCATCGTGAGGCTCGCCGAGTTGATCGAGGGCGGCCAGCTGTGATTAGGGCTGTCTTGTTCGACATGGACGGCACGATACTGGACTCGGAGGACTTCATAACCTGGACCTTCCTCGAGGCCTCGCGTATAGTGGGCGTCGAGGTAGACGTGGACGCGATCAGGAGAAACATCGGTAGGCCCCTGGACGAGTTCTACTCCCTGGTATTTGGGGGGCTAGATAGGGAGAAGCACCTCGAGCTGATGAGAGTCAGGGCCAAGCTGGTAGAGGAGAACTGGAAGCGGATGATCAGGGTTTTCGACGACGTCCCCGAGGTTTTGGGCCTGCTGAGGAGTAAGGGGTTCAGACTCGCGGTAGCCTCCTCCAGTAAGCTGGAGAGGATAGTCGAGTACCTCGGCTACTTCAACATACTCGGTCTCTTCGACACGGTCTCGGGAGTCGTTGACGGGGTACGAGGTAAGCCCTACCCGGACGTGATCCTGAGAGCCCTGAGCGCGATGGGCGTCGGGGCCGACGAAGCGGTTTACGTCGGCGACAGAGAGGTCGACTGCCTCGCCGCTAGGTCGGCGGGGGTCGTTTTCGTTCTGGTCAACAGGAACAACTACAGGTACGACCCGGGTGTGTGCCGCCCAGACTACGCCTTGGAGAGCCTCAGGCCCCTCCCCGACCTCCTTCTGTATATCAACAAAAAATGATATGTTTGTAAACGTAGTTTTATCACAGAATATAAAAGGGGCTTTAGTAATCAGTTAACTCTGGGTGAAGTACGTGGACATAAACATAGTGGACTTGATCATATATATTTCTCTGACAAAATCTGTCGAGCTAAGTAGAGCACGCAACGCGAGAAGAGACGCGGTCATCGCGCGGAGCCTTAGAGCGGCGACCCTAAGCCAGGAGGGGCGTGCCCCGGTCTAACGTTGGCACACACCACACAGCTCCAGCAACGCCTGGCTCCAAGGAGCTAAAAGCCGGGCTGGGTCTAGGCCTCCTACACGCTGGAAGACGCCTGCCGCGGGAGCGGGGGTCCGGCCTCGGCGGCTATCCGCTGCAGGTTAATTAGGTCTCACAGTCAATACTATATACAGCCCCGCGGCACCCGGCGGCGGCGCGGTTCCTACGCTGGGTCATACCAGCGAGTGAGGAATCGGCCTCCTGCCGCGGGGACAGTTGAGCTGTTTAATGAACAGATCAAAGGGGGTAAGGTTTATAACACCCTCAGAGTAAGATAGTTATGCTGGAACCACGCTTACCACGTGGGGACTCAAGAAAACCGGGGTTCTTAACCCCGGGAACCTTGAGTCCGACGGGGGCAGGGCGGCGTGGCGCACGAGGTAGCATGCCTCCCGCCTTGCGGCTAACTCCGGTTGATCCTGCCGGACCCGACCGCTATCGGGGTAGGGCTAAGCCATGGGAGTCGTACGCCCCGCCGCTGCGGGGCGTGGCGGACGGCTGAGTAACACGTGGCTAACCTACCCTCGGGAGGGGGATAACACCGGGAAACTGGTGCTAATCCCCCATAGGGGAGGAGGCCTGGAAGGGTCCCTCCCCGAAAGGGTGCGGCAGGGGTTATCGCTGCCGCACCGCCCGAGGATGGGGCTGCGGCCCATCAGGTAGTTGGCGGGGTAACGGCCCGCCAAGCCTATAACGGGTAGGGGCCGTGAGAGCGGGAGCCCCCAGATGGGCACTGAGACAAGGGCCCAGGCCCTACGGGGCGCACCAGGCGCGAAAACTCCGCAATGCGGGAAACCGTGACGGGGCTACCCCGAGTGCCCCCGATAAGGGGGCTTTTCCCCGCTGTAAGGAGGCGGGGGAATAAGCGGGGGGCAAGTCTGGTGTCAGCCGCCGCGGTAATACCAGCCCCGCGAGTGGTCGGGACGATTATTGGGCCTAAAGCGCCCGTAGCCGGCCCGGGAAGTCTCCCCTTAAATCCTCGGGCTCAACCCGAGGGCTGGGGGAGATACTCCCGGGCTAGGGGGCGGGAGAGGCCGGGGGTACTCCCGGGGTAGGGGCGAAATCCTATAATCCCGGGAGGACCACCAGTGGCGAAGGCGCCCGGCTGGAACGCGCCCGACGGTGAGGGGCGAAAGCCGGGGGAGCGAACCGGATTAGATACCCGGGTAGTCCCGGCTGTAAACGATGCGGGCTAGGTGTTGGGTGGGCTTAGAGCCCACCCAGTGCCGCAGGGAAGCCGTTAAGCCCGCCGCCTGGGGAGTACGGCCGCAAGGCTGAAACTTAAAGGAATTGGCGGGGGAGCACCACAAGGGGTGGAGCCTGCGGTTTAATTGGAGTCAACGCCGGGAACCTTACCGGGGGCGACAGCAGGATGACGGCCAGGCTAACGACCTTGCCCGACGCGCTGAGAGGAGGTGCATGGCCGTCGCCAGCTCGTGCTGTGAAGTGTCCGGTTAAGTCCGGCAACGAGCGAGACCCCCGCCCCTAGTTGCTACCCGGGGCTCCGGCCCCGGGGCACACTAGGGGGACTGCCGCCGTTCAAGGCGGAGGAAGGAGGGGGCCACGGCAGGTCAGCATGCCCCGAAACCCCCGGGCTACACGCGGGCTACAATGGCGGGGACAGCGGGATCCGAACCCGAAAGGGGGAGGTAATCCCTCAAACCCCGCCGTAGTTGGGATCGAGGGCTGCAACTCGCCCTCGTGAACGCGGAATCCCTAGTAACCGCGCGTCATCATCGCGCGGTGAATACGTCCCTGCTCCTTGCACACACCGCCCGTCGCTCCACCCAAGGGAGGAGGGAGTGAGGCCCGGTCTCTTCGGAGGCCGGGTCGAACTCCCTCCTCCTGAGGGGGGAGAAGTCGTAACAAGGTAGCCGTAGGGGAACCTGCGGCTGGATCACCTCCTGCTACCCCGCCGCCGGGGGGCATGCTACGTGAAAGGCCACTGCCGCCCTGCCCCTCCCTTCGATGCAGCACAGGGCCTCAGAGCCCTGTGCAAAGGGCGTTATTCCTCCTCCGATAACGGGAGGGGGAGATGAACGCCGCAGGTAGGCCTATCAGGGGTGCCAGTCGAGCTCCGCGTGGGCGTTGCTCTCGCATCCCAGGCTACGGCGAGGAAGCCGCCTGGTGGATGGCTCGGCTCGGGCGCCGAGGAAGGCCGTGGCAAGCTGCGATAAGCCCGGGGTAGGCGCAGGCAGCCGTCGAACCCGGGATCGCCGAATGGGACCTCCTGCCACGGGCTCAAAGCCCGTGGCGCCCGGGAAACCGTCAAGGGAGTACCGGGCGGGAACCCCCCGAACGGAAACATCTTAGTAGGGGGAGGAAGAGAAATCAAACTGAGATCCCCTGAGTAGGGGCGACCGAAAGGGGGAGAGCCCAAACTAAACCCTCACGGGACGACCGTGGGGGGATGTGGGGTTACCGGCTCCACGGCTAGGGGTTCGACCCCGAGCGAGCCGACCCACGGTAGCCGAAGTGGCCTGGAATGGCCCGCCGTAGAGGGTGACAGCCCCGTAGGCGAAACCGTGGGGGCTCGCGCCGTGGAGCAGAGTACCACGGCTTGGTTGTGCCGTGGGAAGTTGGGGGTCACCGACCTCCAAGGCTAAACACGTCCCGAGACCGATAGCGAACTTAGTACCGTGAGGGAAAGCTGAAAAGCACCCCGCAAGGGGGGTGAAAAGAGCCTGAAACCAGGCGGCTACATACGGCGCTGCCCTAAAGAGGTGATGCCCCCCGAAGGAAACCGGGGCGACCCGGGAGTACGAGGGGGGCGGATCAGGGTGGCGCCGTCCGTCTTGAAACACGGGCCGGGGAGTCCACGGCAGTGGCGAGCCTAAGGGGTTGAACCCCGAAGGCGTAGGGAAACCGACATGCCCGCAGCCACGGTTAAGCCGTGGCGAGGGGCGGGGTCCCAAAGGGCCCGGAGTCACTGCCGTGGGACCAGAAACCGGGCGATCTAGGCGGGGGCAGGGTGAAGCCGGGGGAAACCCCGGTGGAGGCCCGAAAGGGTTCTGACGTGCAATTCGTTCCCATGACCCCCGTCTAGGGGCAAAAGACCAATCAAGCCCGGTGATAGCTGGTTCCCGCCGAAGTGGGTCTCAGCCCAGCCCCGCCTGAGGTGGGCCACGGGGTAGAGCTACGGATTGGGGGCGCAGGAGCCGAAAGGCTCCGGCCTCCAGTCCAACTCCGAACCCGTGGCCACCGTAGAAGGCGGGAGTGGGGCTCCCCGCCGTAAGGGTGGGGGCCGAGAGGGGAACAACCCAGACCGGGGTTAAGGCCCCTAAGTGCCGGCTAAGTGCCAATCTCAAAGGGCGTCCCACGGCTCAGACAGCGGGGAGGTGGGCCTAACAGCAGCCATCCTCTAAGGAGTGCGTAACAGCTCACCCGCCGAGCCGTGGGGCCCCGAAGATTGGTCGGGGCTTAAGCCGGCCGCCGAGACCCCGGGGCACGGCCCCTATGGGGCCGTGATCCGGTAGGCGGGCGTCGGGTCGGGGCAGAAGCCGGGCCGTGAGGTCCGGTGGACCCGATCCGAGTGCAGATCCCGGCGGCAGTAACAGCGAAGAGGGGTGGGAATCCCCTCCGCCGGAAAGGACCAGGGTTCCTCGGCAACGGTCGTCGGCCGAGGGTTAGCCGGTCCTAACCCGGGCCGTAACTCGGACCCGGGGAAAGGGAAACGGGTTAATATTCCCGTGCCGCGGGGGTAGGTGCGGCAACGCAAGCCCAGCCTCCGACGCCTCCGGATAGGCGGACTGGGGGCGGTCGAATGACCGCGACCCAGCTAACCGGTGAAGGCCCCGGAGTACCGTAATGGTGAGAAGGGGCTGAAGCCGGGAATGGGGCCCCGTTAGGGGCCTTCCGCCGACTCCGGGGGCCCTTGAAAAGGGGGCTGGGAACGATCCCCCGCGCCCGTACCGAGAACCGACACAGGTGCTCCTGGGTGAGTAGCCCCAGGCGTGTGGGGGCTAACCCGGGCCAGGGAACTCGGCAAATTGGCCCCGTAACTTCGGGAGAAGGGGTGCCTGCGGTTCTGGGGCGCACCCCTGGAACCGCAGGTCGCAGTGCCTAGGGGGGCCTGACTGTTTAATAAAAACATAGGTCCCCGCTAGCCCGAAAGGGTTTGTACGGGGGCTGAATCCTGGCCACTGGCGGTCCGTGAAACCGGGGTACAACCCGGCGAAGCGCCGCTGAAGGCCGGGAGTAACTCTGACTCTCTTAACGGGAGAGCCTCACCGCTTGGCAGGTCGTAGGCTTATCAGTCCCTGGTTACAAATTGGCAGTCAGGGGCGTGTAATTGAGTGGTAACGAGCTGATAAACGGCTATGTGATCGGGCTAATAGATGCCGAGGCCTCGTTTTCGGTTAGTGTAAAACTACAGAAGGACCTAGTGTATGGTATAAGACTAGACCCAGTATTCAGTATCACGCAGCTCGAGGAACAGACGCTGAAAATTGTGAAAAACGTAATCGGCGCAGGGAGGATAATTAAGAAACCCGGGCAAGAGCACCTGTACGTGCTAATAATAGACAATATGAAGGAGCTAAACGAACAATTGATACCCTTCATAAACAAGTACATTGGACTACTACACTCAAAAAGAAGGCAATACGAAATATTTAGAGAAATTGTGAGTGCCCTGTACAGAGGTGAGCACAAAGACCCACTAAAGCTCAGGGAGCTCATTCTAAAAGCGTATGAGTTGTCAAACCTGAGCAGAAAATCGCGCAGGAAAAGAGCCCTCAGAGAGGTGCTTGAAATAATCGAATCTCGTATTGCCAAGCGGTGGGGCCTCCCGGGAGAAAGGTAGCCAAATGCCTTGCCGGGTAAGTTCCGGCGCGCATGAATGGATCAACGA